>BEHW01000007.1 GCA_002898675.1 bacterium HR20 | reverse complement strand
TGACCCAAACGTTCGGTCGCGCGATTCGCGCGCAGTGGCTGCTCGATCCGGAGATTATCTTCCTCAACAACGGTTCATTCGGCGCAACGCCGATCGAGGTGCTCGAGGTTCAGCACGACTGGCAGCGACGCTTCGAACGCGAACCAGTAGCGTTCGTTCGGCAGCACCTTCACCACGAGCTTCGGAATGCTGCAGCAGCGATGGCGGCATTCATGGGAGCCCGCGGCGAAGACCTTGTCTTTGTCGAGAACGCAACGACAGGCGTCAACGCAGTCATCCGCTCGATCCTTCCGTTGCTCGACCCAGGAGATGAGCTGCTGACGACATCGCACGTGTACAACGCCGTTCGGCAAACGTTGCGTTATGCAGCAGACATTGCGGGGTGTACCTACGTCGAGGTACCGGTGCCGTTCCCGATCGGCAGTGCTGCAGAGGTCGTCGAAGCAGTGCGCCGAGCCATTACCGAACGGACACGCTTTGCACTGTTCGATCATGTCACATCCCCGACGGGGCTTGTCTTTCCAGTCGAAGAGCTTGTCCGGATGTGCAAAGAGCGCGGCATCATGGTGATGATTGATGGAGCCCATGCACCGGGGATGCTTCCGCTGCAGCTCGACGAGCTCGGAGCCGATTGGTACACAGGCAACTTTCACAAGTGGCTCTTTGCTCCCAAGGGGTGCGCGTTTCTCTGGACTGCGCCTCGCCGCCAAGCAATGACGCACCCGGTGGTGATCTCGCACGGCTACCAGAACGGCTACCTTGCAGAGTTCGATTTCACCGGCACGAAAGACTGGTCCACCTACTTGAGTGCGCCCGCTGGACTTGCGTTCTATGAGCGTCTTGGTGGAGGGGACATTTACCGCTACAACCGCACGCTCGCACTCGATGCGCAGCGTGTGCTTGCCCGTGCAGTCGGCGTTACACCTCCTGCACCGCAGGAGATGATTGCATTTTTGGCAGCAGTCCCGCTTCCGAGCACTGAAGCAACGGAGGCTGCCGCTAGCCGTCTCCAGCAATGGCTCTTCGACGAGCATCGCATCGAGGTGCCAATCTTTGCCTGGGACAGTCGCTTGATTCTCCGCACCGCATCGCAGGTGTACAACGAACCCTGGGAATACGATCACCTTGCCAATATCCTCGAGCGATGGATCGCCCGCGCCGACTGAGCTACCACGAGCTTGCACAGCTCCGCGCGCAGACTGATCTCCGGTACGGCCAGCTGCGTCATCCGATCGCGGTGTTGCTCTGGAATGTGCGAAGTGCGTACAACGTTGGTTCGATCTTCCGAACGTGCGATGCTGTTCGCGTCGAGCAGCTCATTTTGAGTGGCTACACGCCGACACCGGAGCGGCATGGCATCCATAAAACTGCACTCGGTGCGGAGCAGAGCGTGCCGTGGCGCGCAATTGCCGATCCCTTCGACGCTATCGCCGAGCAGCGCAGGCGCGGCCATCGCATTGTTGCCGTCGAACTTGCAGAGGGTGCACGTCCGCACTGGATGCTCGATGGGCACGATCTGCCCGCGACGTTCGTGTTCGGCAATGAGCTTGTGGGGATCAGCGAGGAGATTTTAGCTGCATGCGATGATGCGCTGATTATCCCGATGTTCGGGCAGAAGCATTCGCTCAATGTCGCGGTGAGCGTCGGGGTCGTCCTCTACCGCGCGCTGGAGGTCATCGAACGCCAGCGACACGCTGCGCCCCAAACTTCTCGATGAGCACCCGCTCGATGGGAAACAGTTCGTGACGCGTGACTGCCGCGGGCCGATCCGGTGGTGCGGGCGATGGAGCTGCGGCGGATGCTGATTGCACGATCTGAATTGCCACGCTGCGACCCAATTTTTTCGCCAAATAGGTTTCGAGTGTTTGGCGCTTTTCTTCGAGCATCTTCGCATCGCCTGTATCGCTACACGAGAACGTGCACTGATGCTCAGTGAACGTCGGTGGTGGTATCCGCGCAAGAATTGGCTTGAGAATTTTCAGCGTCGGCGGAAGCGTTGCAATGAATGCTTGCCAATCCAGCTGCGCCATCGCCGCACCGATCTGCGATGGCGACTCAGCTTTTGGTGCGTTGGCAGGTTGTGGGGAAACGGCAGTATCGTCCCTTTGGGGAGGAGCAGGGGCAGTCGGCGCTTGTGGTGGTTCTGGTGGTTGCGAGCGCAGCTGTTCGAGCTCGGCAATCAAACGACCGATGTCATACGCAGTGGGCAAGTGCACCAGTTGCGCCAGAAGTAGTTCCAAACGAATTTGCGGCTGTGAGGCAAAGCGGAGGTGCTGCTCTGCATGCGCGGTGATGGTCATCATGTGGACAAGGTCTTCCTGGGTAAAGCGCTGCGCAAGCTCGGAATACTGCTGGCGAGTTTCGTCAGAAGCTTCGATCAGCTCAGTGCTCCCCGTTGCCCGCACTGTGAGGACATTGCGAAGATGCTCCAGCAAGCCAACGATCGCCTGGTGGATATCGAACCCTTGCCCGACGATTGTTCGGGCGAGTTCGAATGCCCGTGCAAGGCTGCGCTCGGCAATCGCATCGGTGATTGCGAAATAGACATCGTCGCCGAGAACGTGCAGGCTCCGCCGCACATCAGCGCCGGTGATCGGACCGCTGGCAAATGCGCGCACTTGATCGAAGAGCGATTGTGCATCGCGCATCGAGCCATCGGCAAAACGTGCGATGGCAAAGAGTGCGTCATCGTCAATGGCGACCTGCTCAGCATCGGCAATGGTGCGGAGATGCTCAGCGATCGTGCGGGTGCTCATGCGGTGGAAGTCAAATCGCTGACACCGACTCTGAATTGTTGCGGGGACCTTGTGTGGTTCTGTCGTTGCGAAGATGAACAGCAAATGTGCTGGGGGCTCTTCGAGCGTCTTCAACAGTGCATTGAATGCGCTCGACGAAAGCATGTGGACTTCGTCAATGATGTACACCTTGTACCGCCCGAACGTCGGTGGGTACTTGGCATTCTCCCGCAGTCGGCGAATGTCCTCGACGCTGTTATTTGATGCACCGTCAATTTCGACGACGTCCATCGAACGACCGCTGATGATGTCGCGGCAAGAGTCGCACGCATTGCACGGTTCGATCCCATCGCGAGGGGCTGCGCAGTTGACCGCGCGTGCGACGATGCGAGCAGTTGTCGTTTTGCCGACGCCGCGGGGTCCACAGAAGAGGTACGCATGGTGAATCCTCCCGCTTGCGAGTGCGTTGCGAAGTGTTGTAGTGACGTGATCCTGACCGACAACTTCTCCGAATTGCTGGGGTCGCCACTTCCGTGCGGTGACAACGTATTCCGAGGGTGATGTCATTGGTGTTGGCCTGCCAGGTGTCGTAACTTGCCAATGCAAATGTAGCACAACCTGCCTGCTTTGTCGCTGTGATCTGGCGTTGGTGGCTAATGATGGTCGTGAGCCTCTCGGCTGCAGTAGGTGCCGAGCCGCAGTGGCTCTACGTGCGGCTTGCGCCGCAAGCGGTACCGCTGGTGCAAAGTCGGACGCTCGATCTGGGAGGGGATGCGATGGTCGAGCGGTTGCTTCTTGAGCCAGAGCAGACGCTGAACTGGCGGCATCGACTAGGGAAAACGCCCAGCCTACGCTCCTGGCAAGTTGCCGCAATCGAGCGTGCCGAGGAACCGCTTGCGCGAACGATTTGCGTCCGCTACACCGGACCGTTGCCTGCGGAAAAATTCTGTGCATTGCTCATGGCAACGCACCCTCTTGTCGAATACGCCGAACCTGTCCGTCGGCAGCGATTGCTGCTGGTGCCGAACGATCCGCTCTTTTCCGACCAAACGTACTTGCAAGCCATCGAAGCGCCAGCAGCGTGGGATATTACCACCGGCTCGCCGTCGGTGCTCATCGGTGTCAGCGACAGCGGCGTTCGATTCTCCCACGAGGACCTCGGTGGCGCAATTGCTGTCAACAGTGGCGAAATTCCCAACAACGGCATTGATGACGACGGCAATGGCTACGTAGATGACTACCGGGGCTACAACATCACCTGGCGTAATGATGGCACTGCTCCCGATAACGTGTTCCATCCAACCGACGGGCATGGAACAAGCGTTGCAGGTATCATCGCAGCTGTGCAGAATAACGGCAAAGGCATCAGCGGAGTTGCGCCGGGGTGTCGGATTGTCCCAATCAAGGCAACGCCGAATAGCACCGATGGGTACATCCTCTTTGGGTACGAGTCGCTCATTTACGCAGCGCTTCGTGGTTGCAAGGTTGTCAACTGCAGTTGGGGCAATGAAGACCAAGCACCAAGTCCCATCGAGGAGAGCATTATCGCGTTCGCTCTTGCCCATGACGTGGCAATCGTCGCAGCGTCCGGCAATGGAACAGGCACGCAGCCGATGTATCCAGCTGCGTACCCGGGAGTGCTCGGCGTAGGAGAAACAGAAACGGATGGACGCATTGTTCCCGGCACAGGGATTGGTGCACACTGCCGTATCCTTGCCCCGGGCAGCAACGCACGAACAACTGGCAACGTTTCGAATGCCGATTATACCTACTTTTCCGGGACGTCCTCGGCAACGCCGATGGTGAGCGGGGTGCTTGCGCTTGTCCGCTCGCGTTTCCCGCAGCTCGATGCACTGCAAGCAATCGAACATGTGCGCTTGTCAGCACGGGACGTATCGAACGTCAACCCCGACGTTGCAGTTCTACTCCCCGGCATGGTCAACGCACGCAGTGCGCTCGAGCGAGATCCATTCTCGACGCCGGCTCTTGTTCCGACAAGTGTTGCATATCAGCGGCTCGACGGTACACCGCTGGAACGGACACAGCTGGGCGATACTGTTCTGGTGTATTTCCACATGGTCAATCGTTTAGGGAGCGGAACGCAGCTGCAGTGGACGCTTCAGGTGATCCAAGCCTGGGGTGGCGCAAGCGATGCCGTCGTCGTGCTCGATAGCCAGCATGAACGTCCGAGCGTTGCAGCGCAGGAGGAGTTCATGCTTGGTCCATTTTCAATGGTGATCACGCAGCAGGCTCCAACGCTGCACTTCCTTCGTCTCGAGGTGAGCGGGCGCGGAAGTAGCGGCGCTGCGTACCACGACGTTGCACTTGTGCCGTTCTATCCCACGCCAGATTGGGCGACGATTCGGCGCGACAGCCTTGCACTCTCGCTCGGTGATTACGGTTGGATCGGGCGCAACACTGGCTCTGGCGAGGAACTCAAGGGCGATGGCTTGGCAGTCCCATCGCTCGGCTCACTCCTCTACGGTGGTGGAGTCTATGTGGTCAGCTTCCCGACCGAGCAAGTCTGGAGCGGCATCGAAGGGGATGGACTCCGCACGGATAATGCCTTCATCCCCGTTGAGCGACCAAGCGAGGGAACGCAGACTCGCCGCATTCTGCGGTTGGCGCCAGCAGGAAGCCCGCCGCCATGTGAGATTGAACTCGCCGAAAAGGTCGAAATTCTTGATCGGCAGACAGTACACTTTCAGGTGACGCTCTCGAACGTAGGGAGTGCTGCATGTTCGGATGTTGCCGTCGGTCACTATTTCGATTTCGATTTGACCCCGACAGGTGATAGCTCTGCGGTGAGCCTTCTTTTCGATCGCGGAAGCGCGTGTGCAGAAATGATGGAGCGGATGCCTGGCGATCCAATTGTTGTTGCAGTGGTTCGCTCTGGGGAAAGCGACGCACAGCTCCAGTGTGCCGGACTCGATGCTGCATATGCAAGCGTAAGCAATTTTCTCCCCGAACGGAAGATGGAAACGCTCCGACGTGGGACATCACTGCAAATGGGAGGCTTGGGGGATAAATCTGTCGCGGTCGGTGCGCGATTTGCTGGACCGATTGTGCCGGCAAGCAGCCGATCCTACGAGGTGTTTCTCCTGTTCGGGCGCAATCGCACCGAACTTCGCCAACGTGCCGAAGCGCTCGCCTCGGCTGCCGAGCAACAGTATCCATCAGGGATGGACGTATGGCCAGACCCTCTTTGGGGCAACCACGCCGTTTTCGTCTCGCCTTCAGCACTTGTTGGGCAGCCCTCGCAGTGGCACATCATCTCGCTCGATGGTCGGACGCTCTGGCAGGCAGCCTGGAGCACGACACCAGCCCGCATTGTTGCCGATGTTGCGGAGCTACCGTCGGGCGCTTTCGCTCTTGTGGCTGAAAGCAGAACGCACCACTGGCAACGGTTGATTGTTCGCATGCGGTGATCGCTGCAGTAATTTCGCAGCGCGTGCGCACCGCAGGCGATGATGCGCGCGGACGTGGCGGAATTGGCAGACGCACCAGACTTAGGATCTGGCGGGGTAACCCGTGAGAGTTCGAGTCTCTCCGTCCGCACAAGGAGCCCGCATTTTTCCACTACTTCTACGAGGTATTCCCGTGCAAACGACGATTGACCAAGTCGGGGGACTGCGCCGACGTGTCGAGATTACCGTCAGCTACGATGAACTTCTCCCGCATTTCGAGCGTGCCTATGGGGACGTGCAGCAGAATCTCCAGCTGGAAGGGTTCCGCAAGGGCAAAGTACCACTCGACATCATCAAAGCGCGCTACGGCGAGCAAATCGAGCGCGATGCGCTCGGCGATGTCGCCAGCGAAGCATTCCGCACTGCTGCCCGCGAGCATGCGCTCGATGTGGTAGGAACACCCGTGCTCGTCGAGATGAATCGCACTGCAGAGCGTGGCGCACGATTTGTCATCGAGTGCGAAGTGATGCCCGAGATTACGCTTGTTCCGTACGAAACCATCGAGGTCGTCAAGCCAATCCGTACGATCAGCGAGAGCGATATTGACGAGGAGCTCTACAATCTGCAGCTTCGCTCAGCTCGACTGGAGCCGGCCGAGCAGATCACTGACTCGATGTACGTCGTCAAACTCGCGTTTGCGCCGATTGATCCACAAACGGGTGCGCCGCTTGTGGGCGGAAAGGAGCAGGAATTTTTCCTCGACGACGAACGAATGGATCCCCTGCTGCGGACCGAGCTCATCAACTTGCGCGTTGGAGATAGCTTCCTCTACCGCACAGAGCATGCAGCCGATGAGCATAGCGATCAGCCGCACGAGCACGCGTACCATGTAACCGTTCGAGAGATCAAGAAGGTGGTGCTGCCCACACTCGACGAAGAGTTCATCAGCACGCTTACCGGCGGGCGGCTTTCAAGCGAAGAGCAGTTGCGCCAGGATATCGGTCGCTCACTCCAAGAGTACTGGGAAAAGGAGGTCGCCGAGTACCTCCGTGAGCGAGTGGTGGATGCGCTCGTGGAAGCACACGATTTTGAGGTGCCAGAGGGGCTTGTCCGTGCAATGGCCGAAGAGTTCGCCGACAGCGCACTGGAGCGCAATAAGGAGGATAAGCGACTTCGCCAAATCCCCCGTGAGCAATTGGTCGAGTACTTTCTTCCGCAAGCAGAACAAGCAGCGCGGTGGCAGCTGATTGCCGATACAATTCTGCGTACCGAGAACATTGAGCTTGGCCAAGAGCGGCTCCAGGCACTTGCCGAGCGCTACGGCGTGGATGTCCCGCAGCTCCAAATGGCACTGGAACAGAACCCGGGTCTTCGCAACCGCTTGCTGACCGATGCGCTCTTCGATTTCCTCTTGAGCCGCGTCCGTGTCGTCGAGCGTCCCTACGAAGAGCTAACCGACGCAGCAGAAGGCGAGGGCTAATAAATCCCGCTGCGTTCCGTCAATGCAGCCGCAGTTCCCATTACCCTCACGCAGGAAGCATATGGAGCTTGTTTCGTTCGATCCACGTAGCCAGCTCGTCCCAATTGTCATCGAGCAAACCAGCCGCGGCGAGCGTTCCTACGACATTTACTCGCGGCTCCTCAAAGAGCGCATCATCTTCATCGGCTCGCCGATTGATGATTACGTCGCATCGCTCGTCATTGCGCAGCTGCTGTTCTTAGCAAGCGAGGATCCGTCGAAAGACATCTTCATGTACATCAACTCCCCCGGTGGGAGCGTCACCGCGGGAATGGCGATCTACGACACGATGCAGTACATCAAGCCGGACATCGCCACGTACTGTGTCGGCGTGGCTGCTTCGATGGCGCAGGTGTTGCTGTGTGCAGGCACAAAAGGTAAACGGTACGCGCTACCGCACTCGCGAATTCTGATGCACCAACCGCTTGGAAGAACGCAAGGACAAGCAACCGACATCGAAATTTTCACCAAGGAGATGCTCCGCATTCGGGATATGCTCTACCACGCCATCGCAAAGCACACCGGCAAATCCTACGAAGACATCAAACGCGATGCTGACCGCGATAACTACATGTCCGCCTACGAAGCGCTCGAATACGGCATCGTGGACCACGTCCTCGAAAGCACGAAAGCCTAACGCGGAGCGTTCGGCTCGCTGCAGTCGGTCTGAAACGAACAACGTGCGCTACACATGAGCAAAGAATACACCTGCTCGTTCTGCGGTCGTTCAGCCCACGAGGTGACAACGCTCATTACGGGCAACAACGCGAACATCTGCGACATCTGCGTGATCAATTCGCTCATCATGTTGCAGAGTCGGCAGCGAGAACGCCAGGCTGCCACACCGATTCCTGCGTTGAAACTGCCCAAACCCTCGGAAATCAAAGCAGCGCTCGATAGCTACGTTGTCGGTCAAGACGAAGCAAAGCGCGCACTCTCGGTTGCAGTGTACAACCACTACAAGCGCGTGCTCGGCGGCAGCGTGCTCGGCGCATTCGAAGACGTCGAGGTGGAAAAAAGCAACATTCTGCTCGTCGGTCCCACCGGGACGGGGAAAACGCTCTTGGCGCGAACGTTGGCAAAGATTCTCGACGTCCCCTTCGCAATTGCCGATGCGACGACGCTCACCGAGGCAGGCTATGTCGGCGACGACGTCGAATCCATCATCGCAGCGCTCTTGCAGAATGCCGACTACAACATCGCGCGCGCCGAGATGGGCATCATCTACATTGACGAGATTGACAAAATCACGCGCAAGAGCGATTCGCCGAGTATCACACGCGACGTTTCAGGGGAAGGCGTCCAGCAGGCGCTGCTCAAGCTGCTGGAGGGAACCATCGCTGGAGTTCCACCGCGCGGCGGACGGAAACATCCCGAACAGCCACTCTTGCAAGTCAACACACGGAACATCCTCTTCATCTGTGGCGGTGCATTCGATGGGCTGGAGAAAATCATCGCGCGGCGGATGCGTTCGACTGCGATTGGCTTCCACAATCCTGGGACTGTATCGGTTGAGGAAACCTACGAGCTTTTGCGCCACGTCGAGCCGGACGATCTGCTCAAGTACGGCTTTATTCCGGAGTTCATCGGACGTCTGCCGGTGATCGTTGCGCTCCATCCACTCGATGATGAAGCGATGCTGGATATTCTGACGCAGCCGAAAAACGCGCTCGTCAAGCAATACCAGAAGCTCTTCGCAATGGAAGGAGTCGAACTTTCCTTCGACCGTGAGGCGCTCTTGGAAGTTGTCCGGCGTGCCAAAGAGCGGCGCACGGGTGCACGGGGACTTCGTTCGATTCTCGAAGAGATCATGCTTCCCATCATGTATGAACTTCCCGAGCTGCGGGGGGTGCGCCGTGTGCGAATCACCGCTGATGCTGTCCGTGGGGTAGCACCTGCGGTGTATGAGCGGGACGAACCCGATGCAGCCGTCGAGGCAGCCTAAGCTTAAACTTCAGCGACGAAGTGGAGTTGGCGGGCGATCTCGTCCGGCAGAGGCGGCACCTTCGAGGAAGGAAGAATGTAGCTCGACAGCGCAGCCAGGTCCGCAAAGACGCGATGCTCGAGAACCGTTTTCATCAGGTAGTCGAAGCCGCTGGAGCCGCCCGTCCCCGTTCGCGAGCCAATCATCCGGCTTACCATGAGCGCATGGCGAAAGCGGAAGAGGCTGATGCGCTTATCCAGTTCAAGCACCGTGTCCAGTAAGCGGTACGGTTGCTGCAGAAGTGGGTAGTGGGAATAAACCGCGATGAACAGCGCTGCCAGCGTTGCACGTTGCGAAAGTCGCTTCTCGCCGTGCTCGAGGAGCTGTCTGTACGCATCTGCGTCAAAGAGGGCGTGGAAGTGGCGTTCCAGTCGCGCGATTTGCTCCCGTTGCTGCTGGAGCTGGGAGGGCGAGAGCGTCGTAACGCGCTCAAGTTCGGCTCGGTCGTGTTCGAAGATGCGCTCGACAGCCTGGCGGTATGCGTCCAAGAATCGGTACGAACCCGATTCCATAAATGGCATTTTTTCCAGCCAGCGCTCGATGGTCGTAAAGAGGGAAGGTTCGGCAGCAATGCGTTCGAGTGCACGTTGGTCCTCTGCGTGCAGCCGTGCGCGATAGCCCGCAGCATCAATTTGTACGCGGTGCCGATCATCGAGACCGAGCTTGACTTCCACCATCCGAAACTGTACCGATTCAAAGCCACTGGCGGGGTAGAGGAGGTCGCGGAATTCCATGAATTGCTGCGGCGTCATTGTTTCGAGCACATCGAACTGATGCTCGAGCAACTTGATAATCTCGATCATCCGCCGCAGGCGGTCGAGTGCAATGCCAACATCAGATTCAGGCACGTATTCCTGCCCAAGCCGAGCGATAACATCCTGTAGCTCCCAGAGCAACTGCTTGAACCACAGCTCAAACGCCTGGTGGATGATGATGAACAGCATCTCATCGTGTGCAGCTTCACCCACTTGAGCGCTGCGGAGCTGCTGTGCGCTGAGAATGTTGTCGAGCTGTAGGTACTCGCTGTAGTAGAGCCGTGCTTGAACGCTCATACCAATTCTGGTGATACCTGACGGATGTCACTGCGACGATAGACGGCTGTTTTCGCGATCATGTCGTGGAGCGCTTGCCGATTGGCGCCCAGCACGAAAAAGCAGCCGATGAATATCACAATCCCAACAACAGCAGAAAGCGTGCTCAGAATTGACGCACTGGTCAGTGTACCGAGCAGATTCAGCAACGATGAAAGCCCTGACTTGATGAACCATCGCGTTGCCAGCGTACCTGTGGAAGCAGTTGTGGCATCGGCGTTTGCGATTTTGATGCCGAGCGCCATCTTGCCGAGCGTCGCACCGTAGGCGATTTCCATCAGCGAGTAGAGCAGTGCGAGCGATCCTGCGATAAAACCCCAGACAATCCCAGCAGTTGTGAAATCCATAATGGCATCGGCTTGTTCGCCATCGAGTTCAGACAGCGCCACACTCTGTTCTTGGAGCTGATGGGAAATATGGGTGCTCAGCAATTTTTCGAATGCATCGTGAGCAATTGTGTACACTCCAGCGGCAAGTGCAGCAATGATCACCGCGTCAATCAACAATGCACCGAGACGGCGGCCAAACCCAATTCGCAACTCCGTCACCGGAATGTCTTGCGCAAATTCCTCTGCCATGGGACCCTCCCAGATATGTGTGTGACAAACAACGTACCTCGCTACCACCGCAAGCGAGCTGCGCGAATATACGCTAGTGGTCTGGCCTACTGGCAAGAGCAACGCCAGCGCGCTCGAGGACGGAGAGTGCAACGTCGTACTTCTTGAATGGAGGCATCAGGTACACACCATGGCAATGCTCTTTGACGGCCGCGAGGAACTCTGCAGCGATTGTGATGCCTTCCTCGGCGGGGTTGGGCGACTCTGCAATGCGTTTGCGCACCCACGCAGGAATCGTCATGCCTGGGACTTCGTAGTGCAAAAATTCTGCATGGCGCACGCTCCGCAGCGGGAGGATGCCGACGATAAAGCGCACTGGGAGCGAGCCGGCACGGCTGAGGAACTGGAGCCATTGCTCCAGATCGAACATCGGTTGGGTGAAGATTGCTTCGGCGCCTTCAGCGACTTTTTGCGCCAGTCGGTCGAGCTCACGCTCGATGTCCTCTGCGCAGGGATTACACGCACAGGCGATGCAGAAATTTGTCGTGCCACTGAGAGGATTGCCTGCAAGGTCACGACCGCTGTTCATCATGCGGAGAGCCCTAATCAAGCCGATGGAGTCGAGATCTCCGACAGTTGTCGCACGAGGGTAGTCGCCAATATGCGTCGGATCGCCGCTGACAGCGAGGATGTTCTGCACCCCAAGGAGGGCAGCGCCGAGCAGATCGCTCTGGAGCGCAACCATGTTGCGATCGCGACATGCAAGGTGGGCAATACACTCGATGCCGGTCTCTTGCTGCACATATGCACTCAGCATCAACGAGTTGACGCGCAGTCGTGCGCGTGCGCCATCGCTGATGTTGACAGCGTCCACGCCATGCATGCCAAGGTAGCGTGCGCCATCGAGGACGCTCGCCATGTCAAGACCGCGGGGGATGTCGAGTTCAACGGTGATGACAAAGCGCTCCCGAAGCTTCTGCGCAAAACGCGATGGGGGAGGCACCGTCGGTCGTGCCGATAGGTGCGCTTCTCGTTGGATCGGGACTGGCGGCGGTGCTGCTTGCGTTATTCCAGCAAGCGATTGGCTCGTGGCGCTTGTGTGTACGATTGTTGTTCCGCGGTCAGTGCCACAAATGCGAGCTCCAGATTCGGCAAGTTCTCGAAGTGTGCGCGCGATGTAGTCTGGGTCGGTGGAATAGTACGCGCGACCGCCAACCATCGTTGGAATCCCTGTATCGGGCAGTGCAACGAGCGGGAGCGAGCTTCCGCTCCGCATTGCGCTGATGACTCCGCGCATTCGCTGCGGGCCAACCGTGCCACTGGCGCCGATCGCAGCAAGCGAGTACTGCGAGAGCAATCGCGCGACGTCAGCAGGGAACGACGTTGCGAGCACAGCACCGTCTTCAGGGAATGCCTTGAGTGCAATGACAGGTGTTCCATTCGCCAGCGGGAGCACCGTTTCGATTGCGAGGAGCAGCTCGTCGAGTTCGATGAACGATTTGAGCACGAGCACGTCGCATCCACCGTCGAGCAGCGCGATTGCCTGCTCTGCAACGGCGCGCCGGAGGCTCTCGGTGCTCAGCGGACCAATCGGGTGCAGCATGGTTGGCGGCGGACCAATGGTGCCAGCGACAAATGCGCGATGAGCGGCCGCCTTCCGCGCGATCCACACGGCTTTGCGATTGAGCTCATAGACACGATCGGCGCGATCAAGCTGCGCAAGCCACAGTCGGCTGGCTCGCTCGGTCGGGGTAAAAAGCAACTCGGCGCCCGCTTCGACGAATGCATGCATTGTCTCTTCGAGCACCAGCGGCGCTTGAAGCACCACTAGTTCGATTCGGTCGTGCGTGCGGTTGCTCAGGGCATGCTCGACGGAGCCAACAGCGACAATTGGCCGGGCATCTTCTAATCGTGCGCGGAACGTTGGGATTGCCATCAGCACGTGTGGTGAAGTCCCACGGACATTTGGGAGCAAAATTCGCATTTTTGCCCGCACAGAGCGGAACGATGCATGCTTCCGCCGATGTTTTTTAGAAACCACTGTAGGAATGCCAGCGATGTTTTCCCTTCAGCTGACTGAAACACACGAGATGATCCGCCAGACGGCACGTGAGTTTGCGCACGCCGAAATAGCGCCCACTGCAGTCGAACGCGATAAAACGGGCGAGTTCCCTGCAGAGATTGTTCGGAAGCTTGGCGAACTTGGCTTTCTTGGTATGATGGTCTCGCCCGAATGGGGAGGTAGTGGCCTTGATTGCATCAGCTACGTCATCGCGATGGAGGAAATCTCCAAAGTTGACGCAAGCGTCGGCGTCATCATGTCCGTCAATAATTCGCTCGTCTGCTGGGCGATCGAAACCTATGGCACCGAAGAGCAGAAGGAGCGCTACCTCCGTCGCTTGGCACAGGGGGAAATTATCGGGGCATTCTGCCTTTCCGAACCCGAAGCAGGCTCCGATGCCACGTCACAGCACACCACGGCAACACGTGACGGCGAAGAGTGGATCATCAATGGCACGAAGAACTGGATCACCAACGGCACGACCGCCAGCGTGTACCTGGTGTTTGCCCAGACAAACCGTGAACTACGCCACCGTGGTATTACGTGTTTTCTCGTGGAGAGAGGCACGCCTGGTTTTACCCAGGGAGCCAAGGAAGATAAGCTCGGCATCCGTTCGAGCGATACGTGTTCGCTCGGGTTCGATAACGTTCGTGTGCCGGACAGCAATCGGCTCGGCGAGGTCGGCCAGGGCTTCAAAATCGCGATGGAGACGCTCAACGGTGGGCGCATCGGAATTGCTGCGCAAGCGCTTGGAATCGCAGCGGCATCGTTGGATGCAGCGCTCACGTACGCGCAGCAGCGGCATGCCTTCGGTCGCCCGATCGCTGAGCTACAAGCGATTCAGTTCAAACTCGCTGACATGGCGACAAAGCTCGACGCTGCGCGGCTGCTGACCTACCGTGCAGCATGGCTCAAGGACCAGCATCAACGGTACGTCAAGGAAGCAGCGCAGGCAAAGCTTTTCGCCTCGCGCGTTGCAGTTGAGAATGCGCTCGATGCAATCCAGGTGCATGGCGGCTATGGCTACGTGCGCGAGTACTTGGTCGAGCGATACTTGCGCGATGCGAAGATCACCGAGATTTACGAAGGCACCAGCGAGATTCAGCACATCGTCATTGCACGCGAACTGCTCAAAGAGTACGCCCTCGTCTGAGCTTGTTTCTGGGTCGTAGTTCAACTCTAAGCAACGCAGGACGCAGCACACGCTCCAGCGGGCAGCCAGTGGGAAAAATTTTCTCGGAGCGAAAAATTTTTTTCGATGCGATGTCACAAAATGCCCGTTTCGAATACATGGAGGTAGAAAGCGACTGCACTTTATCGGCAAGAAGTAGCACTGGGGTACGTGCTTTCCCCGGCGGGTTTGGAGCATATGCAGGTGTGGAGCAGTTAGCGCAAGTGCAGCGTTGGTAGAAGCTCGCCGATACGCGGCTGTCCTGCGTAATAGACGCGTTCCAGGTAGAGACCCGCAGCTGGGGCTGCGAGCGCGAGTGGCTCGCGCGAGTCCGAGTGCAAGTAGGCGGTGAGTGTTTCCTCCCGGAGAGTTCCTTGGCCGATGTGGACGAGGAGTCCCACGATCACACGTGCCATGTGCCAGAGGAAATGCGATGCAGTAATCCGCACCAGGAGGAGCTGTTCACATCGGACAATCCGAATTTCCTCGACCAACACTCGGGTAGAACGCACCGCAGGGTTCGGTTTTGCAAACGAGCGGAAGTCGTGCATGCCTTCGAGCAGTTCGGCTGCTGACTGCATGCGCTCTTGGTCGAGCCGGTGGGCTACCCACCACGCATAGTCCTTGATGAACGCGCCGCGCCGCAGGGCGATTTGGTACAGGTAGCTCCGTGCAACGGCGCTCCGTCGAGCGTGAAAGGTGTGCGAAACTGGGCTTACTTCGAGCACGTGAATGTCCGAAGGTAAATGTTCGTTGATCGCAGCGCAGAGCACTGGCGGCTCCAGATCGGTGAGCAGATCGGTGTGGGCTACTTGTCCGAGCGCATGGACGCCAGCGTCGGTGCGCCCAGCGCCCGTGCATGTTGCAGACTGGTCGCCTGTGGCACTGCGCAGTGCTGCGATGAGCTCGCCTTGGATTGTTCGTGCGTTCGGCTGCAGTTGCCAGCCGCGATACCGCGAACCGTCGTATTCGATGGTGAGTTTGTAGCGCTTACGCCGCACGCTACTTTGCAACGATTTTCATCTCCACACGGCGGTTCTGGGCACGGGCTTCGGGCGTTGTGTCCTTGACTTTCGGTTGCGATTTCCCATACCCGACCGTCGTGATGCGCTTTTCATCAATCCCTTTGCTGACCAGGTATTTTTTGACCGCCTCAGCACGGCGCCGGGAAAGCTGGAGGTTGTAGTCGTCGGTGCCAACATCATCGGTGTGGCCCTCGATGCGGACCTTGACTTCGGGATGCTCGCGCAGGAACGTTGCTGCTAAATCAAGCTCCGGGAGCGACTCCTCTTTCAGGTCAGCCTTATCGAAATCGAAAAAGACAAGCAGGCGTGTGGCGTTCTCCTTCGCAATTGGTGCAAGGTCAATATTCTTCTCGAGGTCACGACCGCGCTCGCCAGTAGGGACCTCAATTTGCTCCGAGTAGAAAAGGTAGTCCGGGTGGTATGCCGTCACAGCGTAGGTGCGGCCTGCGGTCAGTGTGACGTAGTACTCGCCTGTTTCATCATCGCTACGGAAGGTAGCAACTTTCTGCCGAGTCTTCAAGTCGGTGATGATGATGTCTGCGCCGATGGGAATCTGGGTTGTGCTGTTGCGAACGATTCCATGCATGGTGACGACTGGCTCGGGCATTTCCGGATTGGGGACAGCGCGCCAGATGTCGTATCCGCCACTGCCGCCGGAGCGATCGCTGGCAAAGTATGCCGTCGTCGAATTCGGGAGCGCGATGTAGCTGATGTCGTTTGCAGCAGTGTTGATGGGTTGGCCGAGATTCTGCGGTTGACCAAAACGGTTGCCTTGCAACCGTGCGACGTAGATGTCGTAGCCACCATTTCCACCGGGGCGGTTACTGGCAAAGTAGAGTGTTTTGTCGTCTGGCGCAATCGAGGGAGTGATTTCGTCGTATTCGGTGTTGAGTTCGACGAGCGGCTCTGGCTCGGACCAACGGTCTCCGAGCCAGCGAGAGCGGTAGAGATCTGTCCCACCTTTTCCGCCAGGGCGGTCGCTGGCAAAGTAGAGCGTGCGCCCATCGCTGGAAAGCGAGCCTTGCGAGTCCCAGGCGCTTGAGTTGACAGTAGCGCCAAGGTTTGTGCCCTTGCCCCAGTAGCCCTCGCTCCGTTTGCTCATGTAGAGATCTGTCCGCCCATTGCTGCCAGCTTCGTGCTGGTAGGCTGCGAAGATCATCGTTTGACCGTCGGGCGTAAGTGTTGGGCAGCCGATTTGTTTGGCATCGCCAAGTGTACGAATGCGGTCCGGGCTTAGCCATTGGCCAGCGCGGGAGCGGCAGACGTAAATGCGCTGCTCCCCTGAGCGATCGGAGGTAAAGTAAAGCGTTGCACCATTGTGGGTAACAGCCGGACAAAAATCATCGGCAGCGCTGTTGTATTCAAACGGAAAAACTTCGACCGTTGGTCGCAGTGTCCGCTGTTGAATTTGAGCCATCACAGCGATTGGTAGAGCAGCAGCCAAAACCAGAATCCACCGCTTCATAGGATGCGCCTCCGTTATAGGTTGAACCACAGTCCAAGCAGGAGTTGCAGGGCGTGCAATCGCCGGTTCGTGAATGCGTAGACCTGCCCGAGCACAGGATGGTAGCCAGAACTGAGATTATCACCGGCGAGTGGATTGAGAAAGATCTGTCCTGCCAGGCGAGGGAGAAACACGATATTCTCGCTCAAGGGGATGCGGTAGCCTACACTGAGGTCAACTGACCATCGCGCTGCATTGAATGCGCTCGTGTTCGAGCCTGATTCCTGACGACGCCGTCCGATGGGGAAACCTGCATCGTCGTAGAATTGGCACGTACCACCGGTGATTGAGTCAGTCTCGGTAAACGATGCATTACTTCGGCTGTGGTAGGTCGCGCCAGCAAGGATCATCCAGTTTTCCTCGAAGCGATAGCGGAATGCAACGCCGCCAGTCCAGTACGCGATCGTTTGGGAAGTTGTGTGTTCGACTCGCGTGGGAATGAATAGCCCACTTCCTGGCGGAGTTTCGCATGGTGAGTCCATGTATCCGCTCGTGGTGAAATGTTTTTGGTCATAGCCAAGTCGTGCCTGAATTCCCAGAGCATCAGTGAGCGCATAGTCAACAGCGAGGTTGAGCAATGGACCAAGCCCTGAGCCGCTTGTGAGGTTCGTTTGGTAGGTGGGTGCTTGATACTGAGTCACATCCTGGCCAAAAAAGCTCAGCGAACCACCGAGTTCAACGCCGAGTGCCCAAGGACCTCGAACGATTCCCTGCGTCGGTGGCCCGCTGGATGGTTCTGGTCGCCCTTTCGGACGGAGAACGTCCTCATCAGCCCGGAGTGCGACAACGAGAATTGCGGCAAACACACACAAAAGAAAACGCTTGAGCATACGTCCCTCCATCTCGGTTTGTAGTCGGCAGCGCGAAACTACGGAATATTTTTTCCAGAGCAGCGATGGCACACGATGCGTACACGCTCGTTGTAATTCTGCGCAGCACCAATCTCCGGCATTTCCAGCTCATGCTACGAACGGTGCAGATGCAGTGCGTTGCGCCTTCTGCGGTGCTCTACGTTGGCATGCCGACGACTGGTTCAGCGCTAGCGCAGCATGCTGCTCGCAGCCCACTTCCACTCGATGTTCGGCAGGAGCTGGTCTGGTGCACGCAAGCAAGCGACGATGCGCAGATGAACTGGCAGCTTTTGGATACCATTAGCGCAACGGTCGAAACTCCGCTTGCTGTCATCACCGAAAGCGATATCCTCTTGGAGCGCTCGTTTACGGAGAGTCTCTGCACCGCAGCAACAGCGAATGCAATCGCAACAAGCTTCAGTGCAGTGCTTTCGCCGCAGCTGTCGCAGTCGCTCGACGAAAGTGCGATCAGCTCTGGTGAGCCATTTCGTTCGTGGTGGCGCGTGCTGCGTGATGGCATCGTTGGCCAATCGCGTGCTGCGTTACGCATCGCACCACTTCGACGTATCGGAGGCCTGCTTGATCGGCTTGCAGTGCGGCAGATCCTCTCCAGCAGTGGACTTGCGATTTCTCGCTCTGTGCTCGAACATCTCCGTGCGCTCCGCATGGAGCATGTGTGGAGAAGCGAACGTGAGCTCCTCAAGTGCGCTGGCATTACATACCGCCGGTTGACGCACACCGCACGCCATGCACGGTTGACGGAAACACGGTCGCAGATTTTTGCGCTCGCTCCTGCGGTGCCTGCATGGTCTGGTGCGCCGTTGGAGGTGCTGACGGTGCGACCGATCTTCCACCGTCATCGGTTGAATTGATTGTCTCCGTGTGGATGAGAACTTTTCTCCGCGTCGCTGGTTTTTTGCGTCCGTACTGGTGGCTGTTTCTGCTTTCGTTCGTAGGCAACGTGCTGCTCGGCAGCATCGGTGCGGTGACGATGGCAGTCATCGAGCCGGTGCTCGGGACACTCTTTGGCACAAGCACAGCTGCCACACCTGCAAGTGCTCCAGCATCGCTGAAAGAGCGGATTTTTTCCGTGTTGTTTGGTTGGCTTGTCGCTCCGAGTCCAGCAGTGACGCTGGTCCACTTGGCATGGTTTATCGTCGGGTTGTTCGTCGCCAAGAACATCATCAAGTATGCGTCCGGGCAACTGAGCGTCCGGTTGAGCGAATGGGTTATTCGCGACATGCGGCAACTAGTGTTCGCGCGGCTTCTTAAGCTTCCGGTGAGTTTTTTCAATCGCTCGAAAGCGGGGGAACTCATCGCGCTGGTTACCAGTGAGGTCAACACGATGCACAGTGCGCTGATGCCGTTTGTCGTCACGCTCGTTCGGGCGCCGGTTGAAATCGCGCTGCTGCTGGCGTTGCTGCTGGCAATCTCGCCGATGCTCACGCTCGTTGCGCTCAGCACAAGCGTTGGCACGCTGCTACTGATCCGAACGGCGCGCCAATACCTGCGACGGTATTCACAGCGAATGCAGCACGCAGCAGCACAGTACACGAGCACATTGCAGGAAGGTGTCGCCGGAATTCGCATCGTCAAGGCCTTCGGGGCTGAGCAACGGCTCGTTGCGCGGTTTGCGAGCGATCTTGAGCGCTACGTCCGCTCGGCAGTCAAACTCACCGCGGTCAGCGATCTGGTGCCTGCGATCGGAGAGACGCTCGCGATCGCTGCACTGGCGGTCGTCCTCGTCGTCGGGGGACATCAGGTGTTCACCGGGACGTTGCGTGGTGCGGACTTGATGACATTCCTCTTTGCGCTCTTTGCGATCATGGCGCCAGTAGCATCGCTTGTTGGCGTGCCGGGTCAAGTCCAACGCGGGATCGTCGCTGCCGAACGTGTGTTCGCGATCGTGGACTCTGCCGATCGCCTCAGTGATGGAACAGCCGAATGTCCGCCACTTGTCCGCCAGATTCGCTTCGAGCATGTCCACTTCAGCTACGATGGGCAGCGTGCAGTGCTTGAGGACATCACACTCGATCTGCCGCGAGGAAAAACCGTTGCACTCGTTGGACTAAGCGGCAGTGGAAAATCTACGATTGCGGACCTGCTCGTCCGCTTCTACGATCCCCAGCACGGGCGAATCCTCTACGACGGGACCGACATTCGAGCGTTTCGGCTGGAGTCCTATCGCCAGCGATTCGGAGTCGTCGCCCAAGACACGATGCTCTTCAACGATACCGTTGCGGCGAACATCGCGCTTGCCAAGCCGGACGCCAGCGCAGAGGAAATCGAACGTGTCGCCCGCCTTGCGCATGCGCACGAGTTCATCGTCCAGCTGCCGCAGGGATATGACACGCTCGTCGGGGATCGAGGCGTGCAGCTTTCGGGCGGTCAGCGGCAGCGCATTGCGATTGCGCGTGCGTTACTGGCTGATCCAGATGTGCTGATTTTCGACGAAGCGACCTCGGCGCTCGATAGTGAATCCGAGATGCTCGTCCAGCAAGCGATCGGGGAGGTCCTCCGCGATCGCACTGCGCTGGTGATTGCACACCGACTTTCGACTGTGCGCGATGCCGATGTCATCTACGTACTCGATCGCGGGCGCATTGTCGAACACGGCACGCATGCTGAGCTACTCGCGCGCGAGGGGATGTATGCCTCGCTCTATGCTCTCCAAACTGAAGGAGTGCGGCTATGAAAACAGGAGAAATCGTCGAGCTGCGCGTTGAGTCGCTCGGATTCGAAGGCATTGCGATTGCACGACTCCACGGTGGTGATCGCGACGGTCTGGTTGTGCAGCTTCGCGGCGGTCTGCCGAGCGAGCGAGTGTTAGCACGGATCCGCCGACGCAAACGCACGTATCTGGAGGCAGATGTCGTCGAAGTGCTCGAGCCATCGCCACACCGTCGCACTCCTCCGTGTCCATACGCAGGCGAATGCGGTGGCTGCACATGGCAACACCTTGCCTATGCTGAACAGTTGCGCTGGAAAGAGCAGCACGTCCGCGATGCGTTCGAGCGGATTGGCCACTGCATCGCTCAAGAGTATCGCCCGATCATTCCTTCACCGGTCGAATTTGGGTATCGCGGGAAAATGGAGTTCTCCTGCTCGACGCGCCGGTGGATTCCGGCCAAGCAATGGGAGAGCATGGAACCAGTCGCCATAGAGCGGAAGCAGCCTGCAGTCGGACTCCACATCCGCGGGCGACACGATGCAGTGCTCGATATTGAGCGCTGCTTGCTGCTCGATGAACGTAGCAATGCGTTGTTGGCTGCGGTTCGCGAGCTTATACCACGTTGCCGCATTACCTGCGACGATCAACGGCAGCGGAGTGGCTTTTTGCGGAACGTCATCATCCGTCGCAGCGGGCTTGGGGAAATGATGCTTGTCCTGGTAACGCGATCGCCCAGCGACCAATCCGACCAGCTGTTCTTGGAGCGATGCGTCGAGCTGGGCAGTCGCTTCCCTGACGTCCAAAGCATCGTCTGGGGCATCAACGATACGCTCTCTCCAATCCCGACTGGCCCGTTTACGGTACTCTACGGCAGGAACCACATCCGGGAGCAGGTCGCCGGCATCGAGTTCCGCATTTCGGCGCAATCATTTTTCCAGGCAAACGTGCCGAACCTGGAGCGATTTGTTACCGCAGTGCTCGATGCCGCAAGCATCGAGCCTTCCGATGTGGTCTGGGATCTCTACGCGGGGACAGGGACGCTTACGCTCCCTTTTGCACGGCAGTGTGCACATGCAATCGGCATCGAAAGCAACACTGCTGCAACGTGCGACGCACAGGCGAACGCCGAGCGGAACGGCATCACCAACGTTACGTTCATCACCGCCGACCTCCACGACCGTGCAGCGTGGGATTGCTTGGATGGGCTATCAACGCCCCAGGTGGTTGTGCTTGATCCTCCACGGGCTGGGATGCATCCACGCTTGACGGAATACCTTTGCCGGCGCCTGCCGCAGCGGATTGTGTACGTTTCCTGCAACCCTACGACGCAAGCACGCGATGTTGCGATGCTGAGCCACGCCTACCGCGTCGTCGCTGTTCAGCCGATTGATATGTTCCCGCAGACCTATCACGTCGAAAGCATCGCTGTGCTCGAGCGGTGCTAAAAGCGCCAACAACCTTACGCGCCTTCTTTGCGTGCAACGCGGATAGCTTGAATTTCAGTGCGGACCTCCTGCGCAAGGCGTCGCAACTCTTGCAGTTGCTTGCGAAGGCGAGTTCCTGCGGCATTCTTGCCCTTGACGTAGAACTTTTCGAAGTCTTCCTTCATTGCTTCGATGTGCTGAAGGAGCTCGTGGTAACGGTCAGTACTCATGGTGCTTGGGGGTGAGGGTACAACAATTAGCGAATGAGGACAAATGGCACAGCCACAGTTCCACGATTGCTGCGCACAACTGCAAAATACGCTCCGCTTGCAACTTGTGGTAAGGAAAGCGTTGTGCGTCCTGTTGGCGGATAGAACCCTGCTTCGAGGGCTGTTGCGATGATCTGACCGAGTGCATCGGTGATCACAATGCTCAACGTTCCGCTATCGGGCAAGGAGTATTCGACCGTAAGCTGATCGCCAGTAATCGGATTGGGGAGCACCCGTGCACTCGCAGCCGGCAGTTGCGGAGCACTTGGTGTGATCCCGAGCACTTGCTGCGCAGTTTGGCGAGCGCGCTCAGCTGCCGAGCGGAGCTCGTCGAGTGAGCGCCCCGCGAAGATGCTGAAGACAACTTGCTCACTTGCTCCTGCCCCGATCGAGAAGGGTCCTGCTGCAATGACTGCGGAAGCATCCGTCACACTACTGCGCGTTCGACCAATTCCGCTGGAGATCGTTCGCCATTTCTCTGCTTTCGTGTAGCCGTCATAGACACCAGGATTGTCTGCCGTTGTACCGTTGTTATCCATCATGAATGCGTTCGACTGGTGGTCGGAGACGATCTGCATCCCCAGGTAGGGAAGCGAGTGATCTTGTGTGTTGTAGCAGTAGTAGAAGCCATCCGGCTCACTCCAAATCGCGACGTCATTTTGGCCGGAAGGGCCGATATCCCAATCAGCGTAGATGCCGCAGTACATCGTGTTGATGGTTTGTGTGTTACGGTTCGTAATGCGATAAACGCTCAGTGCGAAGTCTCGCTTCCCATCCTCGTTGAAGACAAGGACGCGCTGATCCACTGCGACGTTCGCTTGGTTGGCTAATCCATCATCGGCAAAGCTCGTCGTCACCTGTTGGGAGCTGTTCGCAGCGAGGGTTTGGAGTACAGCAGGGATGCCAATGGTAAAGTCAGTGCTCTGTGCGTTGCCGGTCTCGTTCCGCACAACATCGGAGAGGTGATCAGCATCGTAGCCAATAAGGAGTCCAGCTTCGAAAAGGACGCTGGGGCTGCCTTTGTAGCGGAAACCCTCGCCTTGGAGATTCGTCGGGTAGTCGTTGTACGCGAAGTTGCCGGTGCTATTGACCGTCAGGACAAGATCGCCGTTGTTGAGAGTGCGATAGGTTGGGCGAATGATCATCGAGAGCGTGCCGCGGCCGACCTCGACAGATTGTTCGGTGATGATGACCTGACATGTCAGGACGTAGTTCTGTGGAGCGTTTTGTGGGATTGTGAGTCGGAACGGACGGGGAGCAGTCAAGACAGCATCTTGGCCGAGCGGACCCAGTTCGACCAGAGAATCGCTGAAGACGAACACTGAAGAGCCAATACCAATGGGACGAATCACGGCACGCGTAGCAGTTGTCGGGGAAAGCAGATTGCGAAACGTCGGCACGATCGAAACGACGTCGCCTGGCTCGAACACGCCATCGCCGTCATCGTCGGTTATCGTTGCCGTGACAAGCTCGACGTACTTGGGATTGGATTCTGTCACTGCACGGAATGCATTGACGCGTCCGCTGCCGAGTTTGCCCATCCAATTCCGATTGCGGTTGCCGGTGAGTTGGTCAATTGGATCGGCGGTTGCCTTCAGTCGCGCGACAACTTGGTTAGGGCGAAGCGATGGATACTTTGCGCGGACTAATGCAGCAGCGCCTGCAACCACAGGCGATGCCATCGAGGTGCCATCGGCGTAACCGTAGGAGTTCCCCGGATAGGTCGAGAGAATCGAAACGCCAGGTGCACTGATGCCAACGCTGGCGTGGTAGCTGCTAAACGTTGCACGGACGTCGTTGCTTCCAACTGCTGCAACGGAGAGTACACCTGCGTAGCTGCCGGGATAGAGTTGCTCTTCCACGCCGCTATTTCCCGCTGCAGCGACGATGACACTTCCCAAGCCAATTGCAGTGGAGATAACCTCTTGTTCCGCTTGGGATGCAGTTCCGCCGCCCCACGAACAGTTGATCACGCTGGCACCCATCGCTGCTGCATAGGCAATGCCTTCGTACCCATTGAGGATGCTCGGCGCCACTGGGGAATCGGTCGCGCATTTGACCGGAAGAATCCGTGCGACGTTGCAGATCCCTGCGACGCCGATGCGGTTGTTGACCTGAGCCGCTGCAATGCCCGCAACATGGGTGCCGTGCACGTTGCCTGGCATTGGGTCGTTGTCGTTGCCAACCATATCCCAGCCGCGCCAGTCATCAACGAAGCCGTTGCCGTCGTCATCAATGCCGTTGGTACGCTTGTCGCGTCCTTGGGCGTCGGTTCCAGTCTCGCCGGGGTTGATGAAGATGACGTTTGCAAGATCTTCGTGTGTGTAGTCCACACCGGTATCCACGATCCCGATAAGCACAGGAGTTGCGGTTTGCGGGATGGAGTCCCATGCATCGTTTGCACGGATTTTCGAAACATGGTACTGCATCGCAAAGAGGCTGTCGTTCGGCTGGTAGAAGACACGGCGTACCGGCATCGGCTCGGCGTATTCGATTGCTGGGTGGCGCAACAGTTTGCGCGCAACGAAGGCGGGATCGAGCGAGCGATCGAACTCCACAATCGCAATGCGTTCGAGCGATCGAATCGGATCATTCCACGAGCGCGCGCTCATGCGTTCCATCCGTTTGGCAAGCGCTGTCAGGACTGCATCACGCAAGTATGGACGCGAGCGGTGCGGGCCGACGATAGGTTCGAGCACAGCGATAGTTCCGCTACGGCCGTGCGTGAGCCAGTCATTGAGCGCTGCTGCGTCTGGACGGAACTTGACGATGATCGTTCCAGGGACCACATCAGGAGCAGTCCACGCGCTTGCCGTCAGAAGCGCAGCGGATGCGAGCAGGAGCACAAGTCGTTTCATTGCTGGATTCCTCATGATAGTGACTTGCAGCAAAATAACAGTTTCTGGGTATTCGGTTACGCACACGTTGCAATTTTGCGCATCTAGACAGTCGAATGCGTGCAATGAGTGGCGCCCAATCTGACTTTGAACGGTTTCGAGAGCATCTTTCGGCCCACGGCAACGGAGGATTGGTGCATGCTGTCGCTGCGCGTGCAGCCATAGGCAATTGGCGTGCAGCGATGTGTTCTCAGGACGATGTGCGCCAGTTGCTCGAACGCTGGGGGATAGCATCTGCCGCTCTTGAACCGATTGAACATGCTCTTGCCGCAGCGTGGAATGCGCGTGCTGCTGCGTATGCGCCCTACAGCCGATTCCATGTTGGGGCAGCAGTACTGGGAAGCTGCGGGCGACTTTGGTGTGGCGCCAATGTCGAAAACAGCAGCTATGGGCTCACGCTCTGCGCCGAGCGTGCTGCACTTGCCGCTGCGCGAGCCGCAGGAGGAGAAGCGTTTCTCCTCCTCTGCGTTGCAGCGGACACCGAGGAACCAATTTCCCCCTGTGGTGCATGTCGGCAGTGGATCGTTGAGCTTGCACCGCATGCTCTTGTTGCAATGGTTGGCTCCAAGGGCGCAGAGCGTTGGTGCACGCCGGCGGAGCTGCTACCGTGGGCGTTCGGCAGTGAGATGTTTCACCGTCAGTTGTAAGCAGAATGCCGCTCAAGCGACGATGCGTCTATGATCCGCTGGCTGAGCTGATTGCCTATTACGCAGAGCATGATGCCACTCCACAAGCAGCGACAGTCGAGACGACGCTGCCGGTGGAAGAGCGGCTCAAAGAGCGCATCATCCGCGGTGATCGGCTTGGTATCGAGCGTGACCTCGATGAGGCACTCGAGCGATACTCGCCGCTGGACATCATCAACCGATTCCTTCTTGAAGGAATGCGCGTCGTTGGGGATTTGTTCGGCAGCGGCCAAATGCAGCTCCCATTTGTGCTCCAAGCTGCTGAGACGATGAAGGCTGCTGTCGCATACCTTGAACCGCACATGGAGCGTGTCGAGGACGCAACGCCAAAGGGCACGATCGTCCTTGCAACGGTCAAGGGGGACGTCCACGACATCGGGAAAAATCTTGTGGACATCATCTTGAGCAACAACGGCTACCGCGTGATCAATCTCGGCATCAAGGTGCCGCTCGAGCAGATGCTCCACGCAGTGGAGGAACACAACGCCGACGCACTCGGGATGAGTGGTCTGTTGGTCAAGTCCACTGCGGTGATGAAGGAAAATCTCGAAGCGATGGAAGCCCGTGGCATCCGCATCCCTGTTGTGCTCGGTGGCGCTGCGCTGACGCGACGATTTGTCGAGCACGACTTGCGGCAGATCTACAGTGGCAAGCTCGCCTATGCGCAGGATGCATTCGATGGCCTCCAGTTCATGGAGGAACTTGTGCGCGCAAAAGAGCACGTCCACCCTCAACAGCCCACCACCTCGCTAGAAGTCTCGCTTGCGCTCCAACACACGCAGCAAGAACTTGCGTCCTGGCCGGTCGAGCACGTTCGCACCGAACGTCAGCAGTGCGGGCAGCCGGTGGTGCGGCGAACTTCGTCGGTCCGGCGAGATGTACCGATCCCAGTGCCGCCATTTTGGGGGTCGCGCGTGGTCGAGGACATTCCGCTCGAGCATGTCTTTGGGTACATCAACGAGAATGCGCTCTTCCGCGGGCAATGGCAATTTCGACGTGGTCGTCGCAGCGAGGAAGAGTACAACGCGATCATCGAGCAACAGGCACGCCCAGCCTACAACGCGCTCAAGCTTCTCTGCAAGCGGGAGAAGCTGCTCCAGCCCAAAGTCGTCTACGGCTACTTCCCCTGCCAGAGCGATGGCGACGAGCTGATCGTCTATCGTCCTGCCGAGCGGAGTGGGGATGCACTCTACCAGGTGTGGAGCGAGCTTCCTGCCTGCAATCTCCGAGCAGGCGAGTTTGCACTCGTCGAATGGGTTCGCTTCCGCTTTCCTCGTCAACGTGAGGGGAGGTTCCTCTGCATCGCGGATTTTTTCCGCCCGATCGAGTCGGGGGACTACGACGTTGTCGCATTCCACGTTGTCACAATCGGTGATAGAGCGACACCCTATGCCCGGCAGCTCTTCGAGGAGGGGCGATACCGGGACTATCTTTTCTTCCACGGCTTGAGCGTCGAGAGTGCAGAAGGGCTGGCTGAGTATTGGCATAAGGTGATTCGAACCGAGCTCGGAATTGCAGGCAACGATGCTGCCGAGCTTAAGCTGCTCTTTGTGCAAGGCTATCAGGGGTCGCGCTACTCGTTTGGCTATCCAGCGTGTCCAAACCTGGAAGATCAAGCGTTGATCATGGAACTGTTGCGGCCTGAGCGCATCGGGGTCACACTCACGGAGGAATTCGAGCTTGTCCCCGAGCAGAGTACGAGTGCATTGATCTGCCATCACCCGCAAGCGCGGTACTTCAGCGTCCGCTAAAAGCGCTGGCGTAATTTCGCTGCCGTTTGCTTTCGAACCACTGGTACCAATCTCGATGCAACTGAAAGGCTCGACAGTTCTTGTGTTGGGTGGTTGGGGCTTGGTTGGCTCAGCGATCATCCAACGGCTGATGCGCTATGAACCGGCGCGTGTCATCGTCACATCGCTTCGCCGCGAAGAAGCCGAAGAAGCGGTCGAACATCTTCGGCGGCAATTTGCGCTCCTTCCGCCGGAGACGTTCGTTCCCTGGTGGGGAAACATCTTCGTGCGGACCGAATGGAAGGACCTTTCGCGGGCAGAGTTACTCGCCGATCCTGAGCGACGCCGCGCATTGGTCGAGGATACGCTCGGCGAGTTGACCGAGCAGATGCTCCGTCGTCAAGCGCTCTACGATCTGCTGATGACACACCAGCCAGACGCCGTCATTGATTGCGTCAACACCGCGACGGCGATTGCTTACCAAGACATTTACACAACGGGGATGCGACTTGCGCGCATGGCGTATGACAGCGAGCACCAGATGGATGCAGCATCGGTTGAGCATCTTTTGGCCAGTCTCTACATTCCGCAACTGGTCCGGCATATCCAGATTCTCCACCACGCGTTGCGGGAAGCAAAAGTGCAAGTTTACCTCAAAGTTGGCACGAGTGGAACTGGTGGGATGGGGCTCAACATTCCGTTCACGCACAGCGAAGAGCGTCCCTCGCGGGTGTTGCTCTCGAAGGCAGCAGTTGCTGGTGCGCAATCGTTGCTCCTGTTTCTGATGGCACGCACACCGGGCGGACCAGTTGTCAAAGAAGTCAAACCGAGTGCAGCGATTGGGTGGAAGCGCATCGGATATGGTCCGATCGTTCGGCGTGGCCAGCTCATCGAGCGGAGCGACATGCCGATCGAACATGCCCGCCCCTGTGTCGGTGAGTTCGACCACAACGGGAGCGAAGGAGTGCTTCGCCTGAACATCCCGCTGGAGTCCGTCTTCATTGACACCGGTGAGAATGGGATTTTCGGGCGTGCAGAATTTGAGACTGTTACGACAGTCGGGCTAATGGAGATGGTTACACCGGAGGAAATTGCGCACGTAGTCGTTGAGGAGCTCCGCGGTGCAGCAACTGGTCGCGAGATCGTCCAGGCGCTCGATGCAAGTGTAATGGGGCCCACCTACCGAGCGGGAGCACTTCGCGAGCGCGCGCTTGCGACACTCCGACGGCTCGAACGTGAGCATGGCAATACGAGCATTGGTTTTGAGTTGCTCGGTCCTCCACGCCTGACGAAGTTGCTCTACGAAGCGGCAATTCTCCGCGCAATCGCCGGTTCGATGCGCCACGTTGCAGCCGCTGACCCCCACGAGCTTGCTCGCAGTGCCGATGGATTTGTTGCATCGAACGCTGAATTCCGCTCGACGATTCTCTCCGTTGGGCTGCCAATTCTGCTCAGCGATGGGACTCGATACCTACGCGGCGCGACGGTGCTGGTGCCTTCGGCATCGGCGCCCGATTGCACGATGACGGCGGAAAATCTCGAGCGCTGGTGCCACGATGGATGGATTGACTTGCGCCCATCGAACTGGGCGCAGTGGGTCGAGCGCTGCCGTCAGATCATCGAACGTTGCTCTCCAAACGACGGCGATACCAGCTCGCGTGCGGAATTCACGGCGGAGTATTGGGAGAACTTCGACACTATCAACGAAGGAAAACTTGCAGCGTACATCCTCTACGCAGAGGAAGGTGGTGGCCGCACAAAACGCTAAAGTGCCGATTGCGATATTCGGCTCGGGCGCAGGCTCCAATGCGCGCGCGATTCTCGAGTACGAACGCACCGGCGAGCGTGCGTTCTCAATCGAATTGATCATTACCAATCGCGCCGAAGCCGGGATCCTCAGCGTTGCCGAGCGGTTCGGCGTTCGTTCGGCTGTGCTTTCCCCGCGCGGATTTTCGACCGAGGATGCCTACGCAGCAGCGCTGATTGAGCTGCTGTGCGGTATCGAGCTTGTGGCGCTCGCGGGCTACTTGCTCAAGGTGCCGAGTGTGGTGGTCGCACAATTTCGCGATCGAATACTCAACGTGCATCCAGCGCTGCTCCCCAAGTTTGGCGGCAAAGGGATGTACGGCATACATGTCCACCGTGCAGTCCTTGCAGCTGGGGAGCGCTGCAGCGGCGCGACGATTCACCTTGTGACCGACGACTACGACGCTGGACCAATTCTTGAGCAGGTGCGTGTTCCCGTCTATGCAGACGATACGCCGGAGTCGCTGATGGCGCGGGTGCAAGCAGCGGAGCATATGCTCTATCCGCGAGCGATTGAACGCTACTGTCGGCGTTACCTGAAGCAGCACACATGAATTTTTTTTTGGTTGTAACGATTTTTTTTTGCATTTTTACGCTTGGTTCCTGGCACGGCGTTTATTCGCCGTCGTAGTGGCAGCAAATTGAGTGCGCTGTATGAGTGCTGCCCGCAGTGGACCCGCAATGAAACAAAAATGCTCTTAGGTGCATTACTTTTGTGCAAACGGTGCCATGAACTTTTCGCATACAACAGTAGGCAACATGTTCCACAATCTTTCCGAGGGTACCATGCGGTACAACGTACTTCTTGTTGGACTGGTTTTGATGTCTCTGGCGGGAGTTGCCCTTGCCAATGGTGATGGCAAAGGCAACGATGAACAGCGGCGGAGCATCATTTTCAAGGGCGACAACAACGGCTCCTATCCGCGCCCATTCCCTATCGGCCCACCTGCAAATCCCAACACTAACCCTGCAGTGAAGAACACTGTGGATCCCACAGTTTCCACGGGCTACTACATCGTTGACAGCGACGACCCGGCTGACCCAGCGTGGAAGAACTATCCATACCGTCTGCCGATTGATGAAATTGACCTCAACTATCAACCCACAACGTGGCGCCAGATCGTCAGTGGTGCCCATCAATTCCCAGAGAGCTACTGGATTGGTCACCCAGAAGGAAAACCATTTTTCCAGAACCCTGCAACGAAAACTTCCCAATTACCTTACGGGACTGATTCGACAGATAATGCCTTTGCCGGGCCGATCCCAATCGGCTTCGATTTTTACTTCAACGGTGTTCGATATGACAGCTTCTACGTCTCGACCAATGGCATCATCGCGCTGAGCAATCGCCGGTATTTCTATGATGACCAAGGCCAGCGGACCCAACGTGAAATTGCTCCGGGTGTCTTCTCGTACTACGATCCGCAGGCAGAGGATACCCGCGCTCCACAAGGTTCCAGCGGTGCGACCGATCCAACGCCGGACGATTATGGCTACCGGTGCATCGCGTTGGGGAAAGCACCCAACAACAATCCGATTTCGGAAAGTAGCACCAACGCACAGGATGGGATACGCAATCCCAACAACCTCTGGTCGGGGAATGATGGACGCAATAGCGTTGCCTACTTCACCAACCAGCCACCGCTGATTCTTCCATGTTGGGGAAATCTGCAGCTATCGGTCTTCAATCCCAACGGGAACTACATTGACGACTTCGGCAAAGTCTTCTACAAGCGCTCGATCAACGGCGACCGCTTGATCATCTGGATGCAAAATCTCACGCCACGTGGAGCTTGGAAGTTCTATCGGAACGGGGCGTTGATTGGGACGAGGACGTTCGCTGCAGATATTCGTCCTGGCGATCCCAATTTCATCTCCGCAAGCGTTGCCGTCGTGCTCAACCGTTCTGACTCCTCGATCCACGTTGTGTTCACGAACTTCCAAGGAATCGCCTACGGCCCGGATAATCGCCCGTATCGGGCAGCAGACCTTTTCCGGATGAACACGACGCTGGGTGTGCGTGGGCAGGCACGTCACGTCAACTACAACTCGCTCACAGCGACCCAAGGAGCGACTACCCGCTACACGCAGTACACCCTCTACTATACGCAGCTTCCCAGTGGACCCAATCCGGTTGTTTTCGTCAGCGGTACGAGCTCTGGTCAACAAGCCTCGGACAACCGAACCCCAGCGCTGAGTATGATCGTGCAGTTCAAGCAGTGGAAGAACACCGTTCGCGCTGTTACGACAGAGTATCGCGTCAAGCCGCGTGATCCCAATCAACCAGCCGATTATACAGTGGTTGTTCCGTACACAAGCCTCAAGAATTTTGAGATTCTCGCTGGCGATGAGCGACTCGGTGGAATCCAGCCGACGGCAATTTTCCAAAACATGAGTAACGATATTCAAGGACCGCAAGGGGTCAACTATCAGCCGCAAAACATCAAGTTCGCAGCGCGATTCCGGATCATCAACGATGCCACCGGACGCGTTGTGTACAACCGCCTAGTCCGGATCAACTCGTTCTACAGCGATAATTCGAACTGGACAGTTGGTGGGTATCGCCTTGGCATCTTCCAAAGTTCTGGCACAAATCAGCCGCCAGTCTTCACGGCGGTCAACCCACCGCCTGCACTCAATGGCGTTCCACCGTATGCGTATGTGCAGGTGCAGTTTCCTCCGTTTGAACCGAACGAGTTCATTGATGACCAAATCGGCCGCTTTACGGCATACGTCATTGCCGTTCCAGTGGACTCCAACGGGAATGGCTACAAGGATATGTGGCCATTCGACGATACAGTGAAGTTCCGGCTCTTTGTCAGTCGGCGGTTGACGCAGCTCAACGAGGACATCCGCGAGTACCACGTCGTCGGTGGCACCGCGATTCCCTCTGTGCTCAAGTTCCTCAGTATTGGAGCGGAAGTTGCCGATGGTGACGAGTCCACGTATAATCCACCTCCGCCGCGTGGTGAGTTCCCAGCTGCGAACAATCCATTCTTCAGTCTCAAGACCCCGGTGATCCGGATGGATCGGACTGTGACACAGCCGGACGGACAGCCGATCACACCATCCCTCGGCGGTGACACACTGATCACATTCCCAATAGATCTACGCGACCGAAAAGGTGCAGTGCTCTCGTTTGCGTTCCACCGTGCTGCAAAGCGCAATGAGGAGTATCCTCGGCAATGGGCTGCCAATGAACTGCCAGGACCCGAACCACGCGTTGCATACTTTGACCAAGGTCCGACAGCGGGAATTGTTATCCCTGGTACTAGAACTGATGATTATCAAGATGTTCTCCGCGTGGAATTTGCCCGACCGAGTAGGGATCAAATCAACAACGTTGTCGTTTCGGATATCCCTGGTGCTCCTCCGTTTGAATGGAACTGGCATCCGCGCTGCTGTGGCCAGTCTGCAATCACTGACAACCCTGCCTGGAGTGTCTGGGGTGGCGGCGGATACCGTCGAGGATTCCATCCAGTGGACAAAGACACGCCACTCACCCGTGCGCAAGGTATTGTAGTTGATCCATTCGATGACGGGAAAGACTTCGAGTGGCGGAAGGTGTACATCCCGATTCCGGATACCTTCATCAACGCACCAAACGAAGGAGCGAAGAACTTCCGGATTCGCTTCCGGTGGGTCGCACGTGATCATAGCATAATGAATGGTCCAGCAGATGATGATGACCCCATCTTTCTGAAGAACATTCGCATTCTCTTCCCGACGGAAGTCACAGATCTGGAAGTGATGACAGCGGTGGCATCGTGGCCATACCGCGTCACGCCCGCAAGTCAAGCGCAACGCATTCCTGTGCGGGTTAAGATCAGCAACAATACAGGGCTTCCGGCACAAGCATTCCCTGTGCGCGTGACGATCGCTGATCGAAACGATGCACAAAATCCCAACATCGATCAGCGATACGTCTATGACCGAACGGTCGTGATCCCCTATCTCCGTGGCAACGAAGATCGAGAGATGACAATGCCTGCGTGGAATGCGCGAGAGTCTGCACGGTCAACCCAGGATGAGTACATCATCGCTGCAAAAGTTGGCTATCCTGGTGGAGACCTTGAACCGCTCAACGATTCAACGTTTAGCGTCTTCAAGCTGAACTTTGGACCGGCATTCTCGTACCACGATCAGAATGCCCAAAACGAAGCACCCAATGAGCTGATACCACCGCTGTTCGGTAAGGGACTCAACCTGCTCGGCTACCAATCATCAGCATATACGATTGCAACGGCACTCGGTGGTGATGGTGGGAATGGCTCCGGACAGATCGCGATGAAATTCGAGCTGACCACGCAGGACACCGTCTATGGCTTCCAGGCATATTTCGGTTCGCTCAACTCGAACACCGATAACATTCGCTTTGCGATCTACCAGGACCAAGGCGGGATCCCTTCGGGCAATCCTATCCAGGGAAGCGTCCTGCGCAGCTATCGCGGACTCGATGCCTCGGGCGATGTTCGATACAACGACTATACGACGTACCTCCTCGATCGTCCACTCGTGCTTCCGCCGGGTAC
>BEHW01000006.1 GCA_002898675.1 bacterium HR20 | reverse complement strand
TGGATTCAAAGGTGTCCGGCGCGGCGATGTCGGTGTCTATGACCGCAATGCACTGGTGCTCGTCAACTGGGGGGCTGCACAAGGAACAGACGTCGTTCGTCTTGCTGCGGAAATCAAAGATGCCGTCCGAGCGCAGTTTGGCATCGAACTCGAAGAAGAAGTCATCATCGTCTGAGCGTGGCAATGAAACCGACTATTTCGACGGTGGGCGAACTCAAAGCGCGCGGCTATCGCCCACAGTCTGTCAAAGAGGAAATTCGCACAAATCTCATTGCGAAGATTCGCAAGCGGGAGCGGCTTTTTCCGGGTATCATTGGTTTCGACGATACGGTGATTCCGGAGCTTGTCAATGCGCTCCTGGCGCGACATGATATTCTCCTGCTCGGCTTACGTGGCCAGGCGAAAACGCGCCTGGCGCGCGCGCTTGTGCATCTGCTCGACGAATACATACCCATCGTCGCTGGCTCGGAGATCAACGACGATCCACTCCAACCGATTTCACGGTACGCTCGCGACCGAGTCGCAGCCGAAGGCGATGCGACACCGATCGAATGGATTCACCGCACCGAACGCTACGGAGAAAAGCTCGCAACACCAGATGTAACCGTTGCAGATTTGATTGGCGACATTGATCCGATCAAAGCTGCGGTGCGTCGCCTTTCATACTCGGACGAAGGCGCAATGCACTTCGGCATTATTCCGCGCACCAACCGGGGAATTTTTGTCATCAACGAGCTGCCCGATCTCCAGCCACGCATCCAAGTGGCGCTGTTCAACATTCTGCAGGAACGCGATATTCAAATCCGCGGCTTTTCGGTGCGGCTCCCACTCGATGTGCTGATGGTCTTTACCGCAAACCCAGAAGATTACACCAGCCGCGGCCGCATCGTCACTCCGCTCAAAGATCGCATCGAATCGCAGATTCTGACGCACTACCCGCGAACGATCGAAGATGCAGTCGCAATCACGCGCGAGAATGCATGGACCGAACGCGACCGTAACGTCGTCGTGCCACGCTTTGTGCAAGAGCTTGTCGAGATGGTCGGCTTTGTCGCACGGCAGAGCGAGTACGTGGATCAATCGTCGGGTGTATCGGCGCGAATGACGATTGCACTCATGGAGCTGCTGGTCTCCAACGCTGAACGGCGTGCGATCGTTACGGGAGAGAAAGTTGCGGCGGTCCGGATTGTGGACTTTCAACGCGCACTGCCAGCGATGACAGGAAAGCTCGAACTTGTGTTTGAAGGCGAGCAAGAAGGGGTAGTGAAGGTTGCAAAAGCGCTCGTTGGCAAAGCCACGCGAGAGCTTTTCCTTCGGTATGCTCCCGATCCGCTGGCAAAGCTCCGCTCTGGTGAGCGGGATCCGTACGCGCCGATTATTGCGTACTTCGAGCAGGGCAACACGCTCGAACTCGATGATGAACTTCCACTTGACGAGTACTATGGGCGACTGGCGGCAGTGCCAGAACTTGAAACGATCGCACGAACGTACATCGCTGCTGATACCGATGACCGTGCTGTCCGCGCAGTAGCAATGGAGTTCGTGCTCGAAGCGCTCCACAACTGCTCCAAAATCGCTAAAGAAGAACGCATTGCTGGTGTTGCCTATAAAGACATGCTCGGTTCGCTTCTTCGAGGGAAACGCTTCGGGGAGGATATTGACGAGGGCAACTAATACCAGACTACGCTTCCGAAACTCACTGCAGATTTCGTCGGAAGGTCGTTCCACTGCCCATAATCGAGCATAACGCCTTCGCCAGGAGTGAAGGCTTCCAGGAATGTCATCGCCGGAGGGAATCCGCAAATGCGCCGAGCGTCACCGCTGCGCGCAATCGTGGCAAAGAGCCGACTGCTACTGCCGCGCGCGATTGCATCGAGCACTTCGTAATCTTCAGCGCGGAGCTGGTCGAGCATCGGCGCGGCATCCCACGCATCACCGAACCGTCGGCCGATGTGCGCTAAGTCGCCACTGACGAGGATGAGCGGACGCCGTCCACTACTGTGGACAACATCCCTCAACGCTCGGCAAAACGCCGAAACTTTGGCATCAGTGGATGGATGCGCCGAGCGATGGACAAAATCATGGAACGAGGTCACCAGTATCGGCAAGACAGTGTAGTGGCGATCGGGGAAGAGGTGCTGGATGAAAACATGATGGAGTTCCAACGCGTGCTCGGGTTGGTAGGCAATGTCGTTGCGTGTCAAGGGCAGTCCCACGTGCTGCCGCAGTGCTTCGACCAACTCGCGATCAGTCTTGATTCGGCCAAGCGGAGTGACGAAATCTTTCGTTGTCAGCAAGAACCGATCCTGCCAGCCGTAATGCGAGGTGCCGATGTGCACGATCAAATCGAACTCCGCCTGCCGCAGTGCATTGAATGGATAGGCGTAGTGCTCGCCAGCAACGCGGAAGTCAATGTGAGGGATGAACGCCGCGTGTGCATGCTGTGGATATGCGCGTGCTGGCGCAGATTGGAGAATCCGTTCCAAGTACTCATGCAGCGCAGCAGGCTCGGCGGGATAGACGCTTCCAGCGCACACTGCTTCGATAGTGTCTGCCTCCAGGAACTGCCGAGCTCGTGCAAAGAGCGGACTATCGAGCAAAAACTCTTCGTCGAGCCATTGCAGAATGCGGCGAAACTGCGATGCGCGAACACTCTGATCAAACTGCGAGCGAACGTGTTCGAGCAGATCTGCAACGGTCAAGGTGCCATCGAGCAGCTCAAACAGTGCGGAAAATTCTGGTTCGAATTCGAGGTCTGGACGAACGTAGCCACAGGGATCCTCGAATCGGATCATGCTGCGATTGCTGTCGAAGACGAACTGGAGTTCTCGGCGTAGCGCTGGACGCTCGGGGAGATTCACAGCAGGTTAGAGCTTCCGTTCGACATGCCGCATGAACGCGTAGAAGCCAACACCGGCAAGAGCCGACAGTACTGCAGCGACGACGAACCAAAGTTCGATACCATCGCCCGCCGCAAATGCAGCAACGAGCATGACCGCTGCGGTAGCATAGTGGGCGAGCGGTACGTACCGTCGGACTTTAGCAATGTTGCTGTGCAAGGACATGGAGCCTCTGTCAAGGGTGACCTACAATCGGAGAGTGGCCTCAAGCGCGGTTTTCGCATCGGTTCGCTCGTCGCGGTACTTGACGATCAGAGCGCATGACGCCTGAAGTCCATGCTCGATGCTGAAGGACGAATTGCTCAGCCGTCTGGTGCCCGGAACAACGACTGCACCCTCGGGGATTTCCAGCGGCTGCGAATCGCTCGCACGGAGGATCCGCTCATGGACTGCGTCATAGACGGGGACTGACGCGGTAAGCATCACTCCCGCAGCGATGACTGCACGGCGACGCACAAGGACGCCTTCGTAGATGCCAACGTTGCCACCGATGAAGGCATCGTCTTCGATGATGACAGGCTGGGCTTGGGCAGGTTCGAGAACACCGCCAATTTGTGCTGCAGCGCTGATATGGACGCGTGCTCCGATTTGGGCGCACGTTCCAATGAGCGCGTGTGAATCTACCATCGTGCCTTCGCCGACGTACGCGCCGACGTTGATATACATCGGCGGCATGCAGATTACCCCAGGCGCAACGTATGCACCTCGCCGAATCGCAGAGCCACCGGGAACAAGCCGAACACGATCGTCGAGTGAGAGCCTCCGTGGTGGAAGTGTGTGCTTATCGAAAAACGTTTCGCCGCTGTGCGCAATTGGCGATAAAACGCCATGGCGGAACAGGAGCAAGATCCCGCGCTTGACCCATCCGTGGACGACCCAGTGGCCATCCTCTGGCGAGGCAGCACGTATGGAACCACGCTCGAGCGCGGAGAGAAATTGTTCGGCGAATGCCTCGATCGTTCCGTACGGGAGCGGCGTTGGGTGGCTATCGAGCGATTCGACGAGTGCGCGAAGCTCGCTTTCCTGAACGGTCATGGGCAAAAGCAAGGTTGAGGAGTTTGTACACAAGCCGTGCTGCGGTCAAATTCGGGTGGTGGAGTTTTTTGATTGGCGCAAGCTCGACGACGTCGAACCCGACGATGCGTCGCCCCGTCTCAATTAGCCGCTTGACGATCGCGATGCATTCGGAGTAAGTGAGCCCTTCAGGTTCGGGTGTTCCCGTCGCTGGCATGATGCTCGGATCGAGCGCGTCAACGTCGAAGGTGATGTACACGTGCTCGCTCAATCCTTCGAGAACGCGGTCCATCCACTGCGCATCGCCACGGCGAATGGCATGTGCAAAGAACGTACGTACACCCGCCGATCGAATGAAGGACGCTTCCTCCTTCGAGAGTGCGCGGATGCCAACTTGCGTGATGCGCGATGGGTCGAGAAATTCTGCGATGCGTGCCATCACGCAGGCATGGGAGTAGGGTGTTCCGTCGTACTCGATTCGCAGGTCAGCGTGTGCGTCGAACTGGAGAATGGTCAGGTCTGGAACCTTCTGCGCGTGTGCACGGACAAGCGGCGCTGTTATCGAGTGTTCGCCGCCGAGGCCGACGCAGAACTTGCCTGCTTGAAGAATTGCCGATGCACGTGCCTCGACGAGTGCGAGCGCTTCCTCGATAGGAAGCTTTTTGAGCGGGAGTGGTTCGAGTGTGGCAATTCCACGTTCGAAGCACAGCTCGCGGTCGAATTCATCATCGTAAAATTCCACGTAGTGGCTTGCGCGAAGAATTTCGCGTGGCCCATCTTTGGTGCCTTTGCCATAGCTTGTCGTTCGTTCCAGTGGAATTGGTTGGATGGCGATTGCGGCGGTGTTGGTACTCTTGTCTGGTGGTATGCCTAAAAAGTTTTCGGTGGCGGGCAAATAGGAGAGCATATCGTTCGTTCCAGTGTCACCATCAGGTGGCGCGAAAATACTGCCGCTTGGGGCCGCCAGGCGATGTTTCATTTCGAAACGCTCTACTCTATGCTCACGCTTGAACACCTTATCGGTTTTCTGACGCTCACTGCGCTTGAGATTGTCCTGGGGATAGACAACATCATCTTCGTCAGCATCGTCACCGAGCGTGTGCCGCACTCTCGCCGTGGGCTGGCTCGGCGGCTGGGACTATCACTGGCGCTGGTGTTCCGCATTGCATTGCTGCTTGGCATCACCTGGATTGCTGGACTGACTGCACCACTTGTTTCGATCATGGGACATGCGGTCAGTGGGCGGGACGCGATACTGTTTGGCGGAGGACTTTTCTTGCTGGCAAAGGCAACTCGTGAAATCCACCATCGCGTCGAAGGACTCGACGTTCTGGAGCCAAAGAGCGAGCGTGTTGTGTCCTTTTCGTCGGCAATTACGCAGATTGTCCTCCTCGACCTTGTTTTTTCGCTCGATTCGGTCATTACTGCAGTAGGGCTTTCGCAACATCTTGGGGTGATGATTGCCGCTAATGTTGCGGCAATGATCGTCATGGTTGCCAGCAGCAGTGCTATTGCCAACTACCTGCAGCAGCATCCGACGCTAGTGATGCTCGCACTGGCGTTTTTGCTAATGGTGGGGTTCGTGCTTGTCCTCGATAGCGTGGGAATCGAGGTCAGCCGTGGCTATGTCTACACCGCGATGGCGTTTTCGGTGGGTGTCGAGTTCCTCAACATGCGACGCCAGCGCAAAATCCGCGTTCGAATGGAGCAGGCGCGGGCTACTTCAACGCCGGAACAAGCCGCTTGACAGCGATGGGGAGGACATCGAAAATCTGCTCCGGTGCTTTGAAGAGGTTCCGGGCAGCGTGGGTTTGATCTGCAAGTTTGGTGGCGACGTCGTACGCGTAGAGGTTGAGCACCATCCGACCTCCAGTTATTTCAAAGGAACCAGTGATCGCGTATGTACAGTGGAGCTTTGCAATTGCACGCCAGAGGTCGGATTCAAACTGTGGCGAACTTGGGTCGAGGTTGAATTCCGCCAAGGCTTGCTCCATCGAATCGGCAGGGATGACGACAAATTGCTTGCCATGCAACTCGTGGCGCTCGAGCAGCCCGCGGAGACTATCGGCAATGGCGTAGCTGTACGTCAAAAGCTGCATGTTACCATCGAGATTCTTGATCGGAAGCACAGCAACGCGTACCTGTGCTCCTGCTGCAATGCTGCACGCTACTAGCACGATGAGCACTCGGAGCATCGGGGATTCCTACACGTTGGTGGAACTGCCGTCGGGTATTGTCATTCCGTTGGCGCGGAGATGTGATTCGAGCGATTCGAGAAGTGCAGAGATCCGGGCGACAGTATCAGGCACTGCATCCCAAGCGCCGAGTGATGCATGCTGCATCAGTTCTGCGCCGCAGTCTGCCAGCTCTGCAAATCCGAATTGACGTGCAGAGCCTTTGAGCGTATGACCGAAGCGGTAGAGTTCGCTTTGGTTTTGTGCTGCGAGGATGTTCGGCAGGACAGTGCCCAGATCGTTGCGCCAGCAGACGCAGAACTCTGGCGCTAACTCACGGAGAATGGGGTCGTCAGGTAGTTGCATTGTCGCACGTGGAAGTGAGAGTAACAACGAAGAGCGAGCGGCCCTATAAGCCGGATTCTGTCCAGCATTCTCCCGCCAGTGGGAGGGATGCTGATGCAGTCATGTGCCTTGGGCGATGCATTGCTGCATGCCTCTTGCGCGACCTACCCGATGCGTGCTCTTCGGGTTGCTCGAAGAGCGCCTGCCACGCACAGGGCGAACGCATCTGCTCGGTCTTGCACCGCGTGGGGTTTGCCCTGCCACACGTGTCACCACGTGTGCGGTGCGCTCTTACCGCACCATTTCACCCTTACCACTTCCTGCTGTGGCATGAAGTGGCGGTGTTGTTTCTGTGGCACTTTCCGTCGGCGATGCATCGGTGATACACCGCCGCCTCGAGGTTATCGAGCACGCTGCGTGGTGGTGTCCGGACTTTCCTCACCAGCTCGACTCGAGCTGGCGCGACTGCACGGGACCGCTCGCCAACGCTTAGATGATTTCCTCTTCTTCGATCCGATAATGCTCGGGGTATAAAATCCGTCCGCAGTGTTCGCAGACGAACATCCGCTCGGGATGATTGCGCATTTCAACGAGAACTTGCGCAGGAAGCGCGCTAAAGCAACCGCTGCAGCTGCCCTTGCGCACGTGGACTGCGGCATCGGAATGGTACGTGCGAATACGCTCGTACTCGGCGTACCATTCTGCCGAGAGTTGTTCGATGATTGCTTTGCGCTCCGTTTGAAGCTGCCGGAACTCGTTGTCCTGCTCAGTAGAGCGCTGGTTGAGTTCTTCTTCGCGCTCTTGGAGCTCTCGCTGTGTTTCTTCGACGTCTGCTTGCTGGCGTTCGAGCAATCCTTTGAGGTTTTCCTCTTTGATGGTGTTCTGGGCAAGTTCTTGTTCGATGCGGAGACGCTCGGCGCGGATGAATTCGATCTCGTGTGTCAGTGCGTCGAATTCGCGGTTGTTGCGGATTTGACCGCTAAACTGTAGTTCGTTGAGTTTGGCTTCCTTTTCGCTGAGTTCTTGCTGGCGAGCGCGCATGGTTGTGCGGTAGTGGGCGAGGTCCTCTAACGCCTTCTTGGTCTCTTGGACCAGCCGCATCTGTTGGCGAAGCTTTTCTTCGAGCTTCTTGACGAGCTTGGGAAGATCACCCAACTCAGCGTGCATGTCGTCGAGCTTTTCGTCAATATGTGCCAGTCGGGCGATGAGTTCAATGTTCGATGGCATCGTTACACGTTAGGATGTGGTGGAACGTTCAATTTCAATCGTGAGAGGAACTTCGACGTGCACCGGCGTTGTGCGCACCGAACTTGGAGTGACGCCAAGCCGAATCCCATGACGCTCTAATAACCGCTCGATGAGCTGCGCAAGCAGCTGCGGGACGTGCTGTTCCATCTCGAAGTGCCCAGCATCGAGCAACGCAATGTGTCCTGCTGCGCGATGGAATGTGTGGTATTTCACATCAGCGGTGATGAATGCATCGGCACCGGCTTCGATTGCAGCATCGAGCAGCGATGCTCCACTACCTGCAACAAGTGCAATACGCTCGATCGTATCGCGCGTGCCGACACAATAGCGCACCGTTGTGCCAAGACGTTCTCCGACCAATCGCACCAGGTCTTCGAGTGGCATTGCTTCTGCAAGCCGACCGACGATGCCGATACCATAACCATGCCGTCTATGCGGCGATGGGAGCAGCGGACGCTCCGGTATGATCCCCAGCATCTGCGCAAGCGTTGCGTTGGTCCCGTCCGGGTGTGCGTCGAGCGTTGTATGAACTGAGACGATCGCAATGCGGCTAGTGACAGCACGCATGATGCAGCGCCCGACACGATCGAACGGACGAAGCGATTCCAACGGCGAAAAAATGAGCGGGTGGAATGTGACGATGCAGTTACACCCACGCCGCTCGGCCTCGTCGAGCACTGCGTCGGTGACCTCCAAGCAAGTAAGGATCCCGCTGATCGTCAGCGCTGGAGGCTCGACCTGCACACCAAGCCGATCGCCTGCCATTGCTTCATCGCATGGCAGTTCGGTTTGGAGTAATTGGTAGAGTTCTTGAGCGGTCATCACGGTGCGCTGTGTCGCAGTCTCGATGCAAAACTACGGCAGAGCGCTTGCAGCATGTGTTGCAGTTGGTTCTATAGCGATAGTTGTTACCGGCTAAATTGGATGATGAAGGCTACCCAGCCGAGCGTGCTCCCAGCATACACTCGATCGCTTGTCTGGTGATATTCTCCGGTGAGAAATCCACCGTTGAGGCCAAAGTATGTAGTCGTTCCTCGATCACGTTGTGGCAGGCGGAGAGCGATTGCGGCATTTAGGCCATACCTCGGTGGAATCTGATCGCCCGCAAGGAGTCGGCATTGCGTCTGGAAGATGAGATGCTTCGATCCTGCGCTCCACGTAAGGTTGAGGAATCCACCCTCTTCCACGTAGGGTGACCGGATGTAGTTGACACCAACGCTGAGTGCAGAAGAGTAAAGGCTATCCTTGGCAATACGATGCTTGATGTCAAATCCACTTACCAGGTATGGGTAACCCAGCGTAGCGCCGATGTCCCATCCAGGAGCGATACCTAATCGTCCAGAAGTGTAGAAGGTGGGATAAATCTTCTGCAAAGTCTGATAGAAACCGGACAGTGCGTCTGATTCACGAGAAATGTCATATCCAAAAAGTCGGTTGAAGTGAGCCCCAGCCATCAGGCTTGTTTCACCTGGAGCTAACGTCTTCGGTTCCTGGATTGGAACATACACACCGCAGCTCCACAGCAGCCCGCAGCAGGCGATGGCCGCAGCACGAAAGAGGGATGCGTTCATGGGCGCGTCTCCGCGTGGTTGCCGCACGCGAAAAATACGCAATCAGATGCTTACTTGCAAGCGAGGGTTATTCCCAGCTCTGCAAGCTGCTCTGGGGATACTTCCGAAGGTGCGCCATCCATCAGCGAAAGCCCGCTGGTCGTTTTCGGAAATGCGATGACATCGCGGATGTTATCGGTGTCGGTAAGAAGCATAATCCAACGGTCGAATCCAAGTGCGATGCCGCCGTGTGGCGGCGCACCGTAGCGGAGAGCTTCAAGCAGAAAGCCGAAACGGCGATGTGCCTCTTCGAGCGAAAATCCAAGCAGCGTGAGCATCCGCTCTTGCAGCGCGGGGCGATGGATACGAATACTCCCGCCGCCGATCTCGTGTCCGTTGCAAACCAAGTCATACGCTTGCGCGCGCACGCGGAGCGGTTCGGTATCGAGCAGCGGGATGTCTTCTTCCACCGGTGCTGTGAATGGATGGTGCCGAGCAATGTAGCGCTGCTCAGCGTGGTCCCACTCGAGCAGCGGAAAGTCCACGATCCATGCAAAACGGAAGCTTTTGTTGTCGGCAAGCTGCAAGCGCCGTCCCATCTCGGTCCGTAGTGCACCGAGGACGGTCATACAGCGTTCCCACTGGTCAGCGACAATCAGTGCAGCATCACCATCGCGCGCACCTGTCGCTGAGCGGATATGCTCGATGATGCCCTCCCCAAGATGCTTTGCAATCGGTGATTGCACAGCTCCATCGGACCACTTGATCCATGCTAAGCCGCGCCCGCCGTGTTTTTTTGCAAGCTCGGCAAGTTCATCGAGCTGCTTGCGTGAAAGTTGAGCGCCACCGGGTACGACAAGCGCAGCAATAGTGCCGCTCGGCTGCGAAGCAACGGAACGAAAAACTTCGAATGAACTCTCAGCAACGATGTGCGTGAGATTGTTCAGTTCGAGGCCAAAGCGGAGGTCGGGTTTATCGCTCCCAAAGCGGGAGAGTGCCTCCTGCCACGAAAGACGCAGGAACGGACGCTCAACCTCGATACCGAGAATTTCGCTCCATACACGTGCTGTGAAACCTTCGATGAGTTCGAAGATGTCCTCACGGGTGATGAAGGACATCTCGACGTCAATTTGCGTGAATTCTGGTTGGCGGTCAGCGCGGAGGTCTTCGTCGCGGAAGCATTTGGCGATCTGCATGTAGCGATCGAAAGCCGCAACCATGAGAATTTGCTTGTACAGTTGCGGTGATTGTGGGAGTGCGTAAAATTTTCCTTTGTGAATGCGGCTCGGCACCAGGAAGTCGCGTGCTCCTTCGGGGGTGGACTTCATCAAAATCGGCGTTTCGATCTCGATAAAGCCATGCTCAGCAAAGTAGCGGTGCGCAATCTGGTACACGGCGTTCCGCACGAGAAAGTTGTGCTGCAGCGAGGGACGCCGCAAGTCGAGATAGCGATAGCGCAGTCGGAGTTCTTCGCTCGGACGTGGCTTATCGGGATGCTCCAAAATCTCGAAGGGCGGAAGCTCTGATTCTGCCAGGATCGTTATCTGCTCTGCCAGTACTTCGATCTGTCCGGTCGGGATGCGAGGATTGGGATTTTCGCGCTCGCGGACACTGCCTTCGACCGCGATGACATATTCAATTCCCAAAGATTTTTCCGCCAGCTGTCGAACATCCTCTGGCGAATCTTCCTTGACGACAATCTGCGTGATGCCGTAACGATCGCGGAGATCAATGAACGTAACGCCACCGAAGGTTCGATGGGCATGGACCCAACCGCAGAGGACAACACGCGAGCCGATGTGCTCAGTGCGGAGCTCTCCGCACGTGTGTGTGCGCTTCGGGAACGACATCAGCGGGGATGGAGTGTGCTACAGGGCGGCAAAGATACGCTCACCGGTCGGGGGAGAATTCTCCGCAAGCAGCTCACATGCAGCTGCGAGAACATCCGATGCTGCAATGGCATTGACACTGCCGTTCGATACCAATGCACGGTAGGGCGAGCGATAGGGGTACCACGGCAGAAGCCGCTCATCACCACGATGAAAGAGTACAACGGCTGGGACTTTCAGCGCAGCTGCAACGTGCACAATCGAAGTGTCCGGCGTAATTAGCAGCCGCGCGTAGTAGAGCATCGCAGCATAGCGGTGAAATGGCAGTGTGGGCAGCGCGAATCCACCGCATTCCGATGCGATGGCATTGATAGCATCTGCATCGTGTTCTGTGCCCCCAAGTCCAATGGCAAGGGATGGGAAGCGCTGGCGGAGAATCCGCACAAGTTCCCTATAGCGGCCCCACTCCCATTGGAGCGGTTGGTGGCGCGTGCTGGTGTGGATGAACACAAAGCCGCAGCGCTCTGGATGCTCGGGGAGGCCAAGATCGCAAGCGGCACGCGCGATGTCCGATTGAGAAAGAGGGTAGCGAAGATCGAGCTGGGCACTCGCAGGATCAATTCCGAAGGGCAGCAGCAGTTGGGCGATCCGCTCGACGTAGTGGTAGCGCGAGCGATCGAGCAACGGCACACAGTGCGTATACGCCCATGCGTTCTCCTTGAAAATTCCAAAGCGGAACGGCGCGTTCGTTGCGGCGATGAGCATCGTGGATGTTGTCGAGGGGTTGTCCATGAGGTCAACGACAACGTCGTACTGCATACGACGGAGCATTCGCCGCAGGTGTAAAAACGATGCAAGCGTCTTTCCATAGCACCATACGTGATCGCACCAGTGGTGGACAATCCCAGCCAGTGCGATGTTGTTTTTGCTCAGCACGATGTCCATCCGGGCGTGCGGGAAAGCGTGACGGAGCGTATCGAGAATCGGAGTTGAGCAGAGGACATCACCGATGCGATCCTGGCGAAGCAGTAGGATGCGTGGCGTCGCGGTGGGAAGGACGCTACAAGCGGAGGTGACCAGCTCCCCGCGGAAGGGGCGCTGACGCTGGCGCAAGTAGAACCGCCGAACGCGTAGCTCAAGCTCCTTGAGGTGTTCCCACATCATCGTCGTTCCGACGGAGGAAAAGTGAGGGAGCCATTAGTCAACTTCGATGAAGTTGCGATATTCACCAGGGCGCCAGCCTGTACGGCGTTCGAGCCAATCACTGATTGCGACAAGCAGCGGCTTCCGCGGGCGTCGCGTTGGGTCGAAGTACGCTGTCCATTGGCAATCGTGCTCGATGCGTGGGAGCATGACCGCTGGATGAGTGCCAGCGTAGCGTGCAAGCTCGTAGCTCCCGTGTGGAAATTCTTCGGCGGTCGGGAGATTTTCCCGCAGCCATGCATCGTCGTGGTAGAGGCGGTTGAGCGCATAGTGCTTTGCACGCATCGCTCGCGGGTGGCGCACCCAGCCGTAGTGAAAGACGCGCACCTCTGTTTGGCGGGCGCGGAGCTTTCGGATGCGTCCGCGATCGTCACGGGTGCGGAAGCCTTGCGCATCGCCCCAGGAGAGTACGTTCCCCGTATTCCGAAATGCGCGAATCTCCCGCCGATACCATTGGCGTCCGACGCCGATGTAGTCGTAGCTGCCATAGAAGTGCAACCAGCGGAACAGGAGCGCTTCAACGTTTGGTGAACGATCGGCGCGTGCGATCTCCTCGCGGAGTAAATCGTCATCATCTTCGTGGAGGATTTCATCGGCTTGAAGGTAGAGGCACCACTCAAAGCGTGCATGGCGGAGTGCGATGTTCGTTTGGCGAGCAAGCTCACTCCCACCAGTGCGGTTTGCGTCGTCCCACCGGGTATCGAGGATGCGAAGATGGGGAATGCCTGCTTGGAGGATTGCTTCTTTTGTGCCATCGGTTGAATCGCCGACTGCGACGACGACCTCATCGCAGAGCCGCGCAAGCGTCGCAATGCACTCGAGGAACGGATAGCCCCGCTCGATGCCGTTTCGGATGAACGTAATTCCTGAAATGCGTGGCATACTTGGTTTCGAAGTGGCTGGTGCGCAAAACTACTTCGCTAGGCCCACGGACGTTGTATTTTCGCGCTGCATCATTGCAGGTGCCCGCCACCAGCGGCGGGAGAATAGGGAAGCAGGTGTAAATCCTGCGCGGTTGCGCCGCCGTAACGGGCGACGAGGTGCTCACAATGCCACTGCAGCAGCGTGCTGTGGGAAGGCGAGCACGGAGGATGACCCCGAAGCCGGAAGACCTGCCTGCAATGCTCATCAGTACGCCAGTACAGCGCTGCGCCAACAGCGCGATGAGAGATGCTCTCGCAGGCCACACGCCTCCAGAGTTTCTCTTGCCGAATTGATCTGTCATTTGCCACTTGTTGGCGCAAGTGGATTGTTCCACTTTTTCGGAGGATCTATGCCTGTGCATTGCTACTGGCGAGCATTGCTCGCATTGGTTATTGCTGCTGTGTTGACAGCATGCGATTCGAGTAGTCCATCAGAACCGCCGGTGACGGCGAAACCGCCCGATAGCATCGCAATTGTGGTCAACCAGGGAACATTTGGGCAGGATAACGCCAGCCTTACCCGCATTGACTTCCGCACCGGCGCTGTTGATGCCGATTGGTTCGCTGCTGCCAATGGTGGACAGAAGCTCGGTGCAACAGCAAACGACATCGCGCTCAAAGGAGATACGGCGTTCATCACGGTCACGACGTCGAAAACCATCGAAGCGATCAATATTCGCACGGGGAAATCTGTCGGGCGCATTCAATTGAGCGGACAGGCTGAACCTTGGCGCATTACAGTCGTTTCGCCAACGCTTGGTGTTGTCTCGACGACAAACGGCGATGGGATTGCACTGTTCAATCCGACGACGATTCAGCTTGTTGCAACGATTCCTACAGGTCCAGCAACCGAAGGTGTCGCAGTCAGTGGCAATTACGCCTTCGTTGCTAACAGTGGCTATGGCGACCTTCGCCAAGGTGAACCGCATGCTGGCACAATTGCCGTGGTCAACCTTTCGACGCGGCAGGTCGAACGGTATCTCTCCGCAGGACCGAACGTCCGCGAAGTAGTGCTTTCCAGCGATGGAAAACGGTTCTACGCGTTTTACCAGCACCTCTACAGCCAGCCGGATTCATTGCAGGGAATCATTGAGTACGACGCGCAGACCTTCCAAGAGCTGCGTCGCTGGCGCGGCCGCTATGGCGGCAGTCTCCAGTTTGCCAATGGATCGCTCTACGTGCTCGACTACGATCCGACGACTTACAGTGCAAGGAACATCCTCAAGTTCGATGTTTCGCAATCAGCGGTGACCCCCACACCGATTCCGCTTCCATCTGGGGTCACAGCCAATGGATTTGCGATCAATCCCATTGGCGGCGGATTTCTGCTCTTCGATGCGCGGGATTACCAAAGCAACGGGCGAGTGCTGGTGCTCACCAGCACTGGGCAGTTGGTTCGTGAATATCCGTGCGGTGTTGCACCTGTGCGAGCGGCAATTTTCTAACGGAGCATGTGATGCGACGGTGGAGCGGACAGGTCCTTGCGCTGTGCTATGCGACTGCCCAACTACTGGCACAGCGTGGGGACTCTGTCCGCTACACGTTTGCACCCGTTGTCGTTGAAGATTCTGCTCGTGTTGTCATTCCAGCGGTGCCGATTGCACAGATCAGCCGACCCGAGCTGGAGCGGCTTCCAGCCACAACAGTCGCTGATGCAGTTCAGGGTATGCCAGGAGTATTCGTGCGGAACTATGGTGGCCTTGGGGGGCTGAAGACGATTTCCGTGCGGGGAGCAACTGCCTCGCAGACGGCGGTTGTGCTGGAGGGCATTCGGCTCAATGCAGTAGCCAATGGTTTGGTGGACCTGGGACAGCTGCCGACCGCCTTGCTCGAGAACATCACCATCGAGCGTGGGAGCCGCAGTGCAGTGTGGGGTGCCAATGCGATTGGCGGGACGGTCGAACTTGCGCTTCGCCGTCCCGACGAAGGCGTTCGCACCCGTGCAGCAATCGGTGCGTTCGGCGAGCGAGCAGTTGCTCTTGAGTCGTCGGTTTCGCTCGATGAGCATACGCTCAGCGTGCTTGCCGATGTTCAGTCCTCGCGAGGTGATTACCCATTCACGTTCGATGAATTTGGCACGCGCCATCGCATCCAACGCACTAACGGCGATGCAACGCTTGGGAGCGGTGTAGTGCGATGGCAGTGGCGAGCGTCGCCGGCAGAATTCCGATTTACACTCTTCGGGCGAGCAAGCGATCGGGGTGCACCCGGCGCTGTTGTCCAAGGCGCAATTGAAAATGCAGCAGCACGACTTACCGAAACTGAGTTTCTCGCGCTTGCATCGGCGCATCTCGGAGAACGCTGGACACTCCGTGCTGCATTCCGAGCCTTCGATCAACACTACCGCGATTCGTTGGCGCGATTTCGGGGACCGAACGGAGCAGACGATCGCTTCATTGCACGCGATGCTGCGGTGGTGATCGAACCTCCTGCAATGGTGTTTGCGAAGGTGTCGGTTACACCGAAGCTTGAAGCGTATGCCAATACGCTCCGTGGGGATCTCTACCGTTTCAGGGTGGGTTCATCCGCGACACGCCTGCAGCTGGGGGCCGTAATCGGCGGGCAGTATGCGCACCAGGTGGATTCGACTGTGGCAGTGCTCTTAGAGTCTGGGGTGCGAGGTGATTTGTATTCGGATGTTCCCTCGGCGTTGACTGGACTTCTCCAGGCGCGGTGGGTGAAGGCACGTTTCCCCTTGGCTCTCCGAATGAGCATCAGCACCGGCTATCGGCCGCCGTCGTTCAACGAGCTCTACTACCAGAACTTTGGTTCGCTCGACATTCGTCCTGAACGCTCGGTGAGCGTCAATGCAGGCGTGAGCTATCAGCATGATGGTGTGCAGCTCGAACTCGATGGCTTTGCGCTGTGGGTTCGTGATCAAATCATCGCGGTTCCACGCAGTGCGATTACGTGGTCAGTCCAAAATGCCGGACGAGTTTTTTCGCGTGGTGTAGAAGGCGCGTTCCGGTGGGGAAACTCCCCGTGGCGGCTGAGCGCTGCTGGGACTGTGCAACGAGTAACCTACGACGATCGAGCATCGTTCACGTACGGTAAGCAAGTGCTCTACACACCTGCCCTGCTTGGGATGTTCCGCATCGAACGTCAGATCGGGAACGATCTACGAGTGCTCGCGCAAGCGAACTACATTGGCAAACGCTACACGCAGACTGATAACGCGCCAAGTTCGGCGCTCCCACCTGTGGGGACGTTCGATCTCTCGGTCGAATGGTCGGTGCACATCGGCGAGGTCCGGCTTGCTGCTGCTGGTGAGCTTCTCAATGCGTTCGATGCTGAGTATGCAATCATCCGCAACTTTCCCATGCCAGGACGCATGTGGCGTTTGCGGCTGCAGGTGGTTCTGCGGTAGGCGTAGTTTTGTAGCCCATTTTCCACCACACAGAGCGATGAACACCACGCGGCGTCGCCAATCATCTCGACGTGCAGAGTCCGCTGCGGCGATCGAGATTGTCGGTGCGCAAGTCAATAACCTCAAGAACGTCAGTGTCCGCATCCCGCGCAATTGCTTGACCGTCGTGACGGGGGTGAGCGGTTCGGGGAAATCCTCACTGGCATTCGATACACTCTACGCCGAGGGACAACGCCGGTTCGTTGAATCGCTCTCTGCCTACGCACGCCAATTTTTGGAGCGGAAAGGCAGACCAAATGTTGAGCGGATAACAGGGTTGCCGCCAGCAATTGCGCTCGAACAAAAGCCCCTGGCGCGAAATCCACGATCAATTGTTGCAACAAGCACAGAGGTGTACGACTACCTCCGGTTGCTCTATGGGCATGTGGGCAGAACGTACTGCCATCAATGTGGCCGGTTGGTGCGGAGGGATACTCCCTCGCAGGTAGTGTGCGATGTTCTCGGGTGGAACGAACAGGAGCGGCTCGCTATAGGCTTCGGGAAAAAGTCGCAGCTCGACGCTGAGTCCCTCCGTGCGCTGGGGTTTATCCGAATCGCCGATCGCCGGTCGTGGCAAATTCTTCCGCTCGAGGAGTCTGGCGGGCTTTTAGCCAGCCCAGAAGCTGTGGTGGTGGTGGATCGGCTGGTGCTGCGACGTTCGGAGGATGAATCGGTGAGCCGATTGACGGAGGCGCTTGAAACGGCATTTGCGCATGGCGACGTAGTCGTCGTCGGCCGGCTCGATCATGGGGGGGAAACGCACGTATTTACGCCACACTACGAGTGCTCCTATTGCGGCATTCGTTTCGAGGAGCCCGAGCCGCGACTGTTTTCGTTCAATAGCCCGTACGGTGCATGTCCAACATGCGAAGGTTTCGGCAGGACGATTGGGATAGATGAAAGTTTAGTGATTCCCGATCCATCGCGGTCACTTGCAATGGGGGCGGTGCATCCGTTTCGGAATCACCCTGTGCAAGCGGAACTGCTTGCAGCAGCTCGCCAGAAAGGTGTGCCGACGAACGTCCCCGTAGCAAAACTTTCTGCAGAGCATTACCGCTGGCTATGGGAAGGGGATGAATCGTTCATCGGAATCAACGGCTACTTCAAGTTCCTCGAAGAGCACGCCTACAAGGTGCAGAATCGGATCACGCTCGCTCGGTACCGTGGCTATACCCGTTGCCCTTCCTGCGAGGGTTCACGGCTTCGGCGTTCGGCGCGGCAAGTGTTTGTAGGCGGGGTCAATCTTCCGACGCTTCTGCGGATGACCATTGGCCAAGCGCACGCGTTCTTCGAGCAGCTCGAGCTTGCACCTGCGGAGCTTGCCATCGTCGAGCATGTTCTCCGGGAGCTTCGTTGGCGGCTGCGGTTGCTCTGCGACATTGGTGTTGGGTACTTGACGCTCGATCGTCTTTCGCACACACTCAGCGGTGGTGAGGCGCAACGGCTCAACATTGCAACCTCGCTCGGTTCGACGCTTGTCGGCACGCTCTACGTCCTCGATGAGCCGAGCATTGGGCTGCACTGGCGAGATACGCACCGATTGATCGCAATGCTCCACCGGCTGCGGTCGCTCGGCAACACGGTCGTCGTTGTCGAGCATGACCCCGATATCATCCGTGCAGCTGATTTTGTCGTTGACATGGGGCCGGGTGCAGGTGAACGTGGTGGGCACATCGTTGCAACAGGAACGCCTGATGAGCTCCAGTCGCACCCTTCCTCGCTGACGGGAGCATGCCTTGCTGGACGCTTGCGGATCCAAGCTCCCAAGCGCCGAAATCACCAGCACGACCGTGTGATCACGAGTGTCGGTGCGCAGGAGAACAAGCTCGACATCAGGCGGCTCGATATTCCACTTGGCGCTCTTGTGGCAATCACTGGTGTGAGCGGATCTGGAAAGAGTACGCTCATCGAGCAGGTTCTCTACGCAAATGCCAAGCGGTATTTTGGAGGTGGTGCATCGTTGCCGGCGGGCAAATGCCAGGAAATACTCGGGTTGGAGCAGCTTACCGATGTTGAGCTGGTTGATCAATCGCCGGTCGGACGTTCATCGCGTTCGACGCCAGCAACCTACACCAAAGCATTCGATGCAATTCGCGAAGTGTTTGCGGAAACGCCGTCGGCACGCGCTGCAGGATGGACGAGCAGTCACTTTTCGTTCAACGTTCCCGGCGGTCGCTGCGAGGTCTGTGAAGGCGCTGGGAGTGTCGTCGTCGAGATGCAATTTCTGCCGGACATCGAGGTGCCGTGCGATGCATGCGCCGGCACACGCTACAAGCGGGAGGCACGCTCGATTCTCTACAACGGCAAGTCCATCATTGATGTCCTGGCAATGACCGTTGACGAAGCAGCTACGTTCTTCAAGGGGAAACGGAAAGTTCTCAGTCGCCTGAAGGTGCTGCAGGATGTTGGGCTTGGCTACTTGCGCCTGGGACAGTCGAGTATGACGCTCAGTGGCGGCGAAGCTCAGCGCCTCAAGCTTGCGTCATACCTCGATGCTGCCAGCAGCGGGCATGTGCTCTACCTCTTCGATGAGCCGACGACGGGGCTGCATCTGCACGATGTCGCACAGCTCCTTTCATGCTTTCGGCGCTTGATCGAGCGTGGACAGAGCGTCGTCGTCATCGAACACAACCTGCACGTGATCGCAAACGCTGATTGGGTGATTGATCTTGGTCCAGATGCTGGGGATGCCGGCGGTCGCGTCGTGTGCACCGGAACGCCTGAGGAAGTTGCAGCGTGCGAGCAGTCTTGGACAGGGAAGGCGCTGCAAGAATTCTTTGCAGAGCAGTCAGGACGATTGCGCCGACGGAGGTCGCAATGATTTTGCTTGAGCGCTGGGGACTGATCGAATACCGCCAGGCGTGGGATCGGCAGCGTCAGTACGTGCAGGAAATTCAAGCGGGAAAGCGTCCGAGTACGCTTGTGCTCTGTGAGCATCCCTCTGTCATCACCATTGGGCGTGCTGGATCGCGGGTAAATGTGCTCTGCTCCGATGATGAGCTATCGCGTCGTGGAATCGCGCTGGTGGAAACCGATCGCGGCGGCGACGTGACGCTGCATAATCCGGGTCAACTGGTTGGCTACCCGATTTTCGACCTCGGTGCATTTCGGCAGGATCTGCACTGGTTTGTCCGCCAGATTGAGCAGTGTATCATCGAAGCGATTCGGCAGTGGGGAATCCAGGGTGGGCAGGTTCCTGGTTTGACGGGTGTATGGATCGAGCAGCAGCGAAAGATTTGTGCGATCGGGATTCGCTGTTCGCGGTGGGTGACCTCGCATGGCTTTGCACTCAACGTTGCCAATGACTTGCGCCAGTTCGAATGCATTGTTCCGTGCGGTATCGCTGATCGCGAGGTTACTTCGATGGAACGGGAGCTTGGCACAGCAGTTGCACTCGAGGATGTGGCCAGCGCGGTCGAGCAGGCATTTTGTGCAGCGTTCCGATAGCTCTTGCACGAAACACATCGTTGCTGTATTTTTGCATAGCCAAGCTGGTGAACCTATAGCAGCCGCGTTCCGAGTTGGCGCGCGGAGTGAAGCAGGCTGGGTTCAGCCGAGCGTGTGCAACGGTGCTGTGCGGGAATAGCTCAGTTGGTAGAGCACAACCTTGCCAAGGTTGGGGTCGCGGGTTCGAGTCCCGTTTCCCGCTCGAGGTCGGAGTATTGGTGAACTGCCAGATTCCGATCGTGTTTTGCCTCCCTTTTGCTGCATGTCCGGCAGTCACTTTCCCCCCAGACTGTCGGGCATTTTTTTTGAGGAACTGACGTAATTTGCGGCCGGTTCCATTTCCTGAGCTTGCCACTCATGCTGAATTTTTCTTCGATTTTGATCCCGACGGATTTTTCCGAATGTGCCCAGATGGCCGAGCACTACGGTCTTGAGCTGGCACGAACGTTTCATTCGGCGGTGCACTACCTTTACGCTGTCGAGCCAATTGACACGTTTGCAACAATCAACGGCGTCGAGCAAAGCATCTACTTCGATGTGCTCAGCGATTTGCGAGCGACCGCGGAGGAGCGACTTGCGCAGATTGCCGCAACGCTGCAGCAAGAGGGATTATCGGTGACGACAGCGGTTCGAGAAGGGCGAGCGTCGGAAGCTATTGTCGAGTACGCTCAACAGAACAACATCAGTTTGATCTGTATTGCAACGCATGGGCGGAGAGGATTTAGCCACTTGATCTTGGGGAGTACCACCGAGCGTGTTGTACGCCGCGCGCCATGTCCGGTCTTCGTAGTACGTGCAGCCAAGAGCTAAGATCACAGTCGCGTCAGGCGCCCAATCCCAAAGCGAATCCCGCTGTAGGCCAGCGCGACAAAGAGCACGATCGCAAGAGCAGGGTGTACCTCTTGCCCGATGACAACAAGCGCGATGGTGCAGAGGAACACGCCCAGAGCCAACAGTACGAATCCGAGGAGTGTTTTCATCCTTGCCCAGCTGATAATTGAACGTTGCTGCCGTATTGTTCGAGCACAGCTGCAAGCACTCCTGATCGAGGCTCAGGGATGAGCAGATCGAGGATGATACCGTTTTCGGTTTCCTGCCGCTGCTCGACGACGGCATTCGAGTAAATATACGGTAGCTGATTCATCGCCGCAAAGGGTAGGAAGAGCCGTGTCCGGATGCTCCGCTCCAGGACGAATTGTTCCATGCGGCGGAGGAGCCGCTGGATGTTGTAGCCCGACGCCGCTGAAATAAGCAATGCATGGGGATAACGCTCGCGAAGGCTTTCTACAGTTGTCGTGGTGTGGCCAGAGAGTTGATCCACTTTGTTGAGGACAAGGAGTTGGGGTTTGCTCTCCATACCCAACTGCGTTAGTGTTTCCATAACGGACTCGATCTGACGATCGAGAGCAGGATGCGAGCAGTCTGCGACGTGAATGAGCACGTCGGAATCGGCAGCTTCTGCAAGCGTGCTGTGGAATGATGCAACCAGATGTGCTGGAAGCTTGCGAATAAATCCTACAGTGTCCGAAAGCAGAACGTCGTATCCAGAAGGCAGGCGGCACCGACGCACCGTCGTATCGAGCGTTGCGAAGAGCTTGTCCTCTGCAAGGACGTTGGCGTTGGTCAAAAGGTTGAAGAGGGTGGACTTACCGGCGTTGGTGTATCCAACCAGTGCAAATCGCACCAAGTGGTTGCGCTCTTTTCGTTGGACGGTTCGCTGGAGCTCGATCTCCTCGAGACGGCGCTTCAAGTGTGCAATACGCTGTTTGATCAAACGGCGGTCGGTTTCAATTTGGGTTTCGCCGGGGCCACGCGTGCCGATGCCGCCGTATTGCCGCTCCAAGTGTGTCCACAGCCGCGTTAGGCGTGGGTAGAGGTACTGCAACTGTGCCAGCTCGACTTGAGTCTTTGCCTCGAGCGTTCGCGCATGCTGGGCGAAGATGTCGAGAATAAGCATCGTTCGATCGAGGATCTTCACACCGAGCATTTGCTGCAGATTCCGCATTTGGACGGGGGTGAGCCCTTCGTCGAAGATGACAAAACTTGCTGCATACTCCCCGACGAGCGACCGAAGCTGCTCGACCTTTCCCTTGCCAATGTACGTTGCAGGGTCGAGCCGCTCCCGTTCTTGAACAATCCGAAGGGCAATTTCAGCGCCGACGGTTGCGCAAAGCTGCTCGATTTCCTCCAGGTATTCCTCGATAAGTGCTCGTTCGGTACCTTTGCGGACGACAGCAATGGCGATTCCCCGTTCGCTCGTTGGTTGTAAGCCATTGCTCGACTGTTGGTTCAAGGAAAGCAGTGTTTGCATGTATCAGCCGCGACAGTTCTGCTCGCTGGTGAAACTTCTGTGGATATTGACGCTCGGTGGCGTTGTTTTCGTGCCTTGTAGTACACAAGCACAAAATACGACACCACTGCTCATCGAGCATGCCGATCAAATGGTGGGATATGAAACCAGTCTCGGTACCGTGCGCGAGCTTAACGGCAACGTACTGATGCGGCAAGGCACAACCGAGATACGCTGCGACCGCGCGCGTCAGGAGCTCTGGAGCGGCCGTGCAGAACTGGAGGGCAACATCCTGATTACACAAGGCGCAGTCCGCATGCGCATGCAGCGCGGGGAGTACCGATCAACCGAGCGTCGTGCCTGGGGGCAGGGCAACGTAGTCATTGAAGATAGCTCGGCAACGTTGCGTGCACCACTTGGCATCTACGAACTCGATCGCCAGCGTGCGATTTTCTACCGTGGTGTCGAACTGCGCGATAGTGCGACTGCTGTCACTGCTGATAGTGTCGTGTACCTGCGGCGGACAGGTGAACGCACCGCGTGGGGAAACGTGCGGATTGTGTTCTCCCGCGAACGAACCAGCGTAGAAGGAGATTCTGCATATCAGAACCCGCTCGAGAACGTGGCATGGGTCTCGGGGAGATGTTTCCTCATCGAGTGGGATACAACCGCCAATGGCGACACGCTGTACCTTTTGGCGGAGAGTCTCTTTATGGCGCGCGATACAACGGCGCAGTACGTACGTGCACGTGGGAATGTCCGGCTGCTGCGTGGCCCACTGGCAGCGGTGGCAGACACTGCATGGCTCTGGGAGCGGGATAGTATCCAGCTGGAGGGCAATCCTACCGTCTGGGCTGATTCTGCACAGTTGAGCGGGAATGTCATCACGGCGCAGCTTCGTCAAGGACGCGTCAGGCGCGTTGTAGCACGGGGGAGTGCTGCTCTCGGCGTCGTGGAGGATTCGCTGTCGTTGGCACCACACCAGCTTTTAGCAGAAGTGATCACGCTGCGGTTTGATGGAGACTCGCTGCGTGCAGTATCCGGCAGCCGGAACGTTCATACGCTCTACTTGCTCCGCGCCGAAGATGGCGCGCCCGATGGTCTTACGCGCGTTGCGAGCGATAGCGTGGCGATTGTGCTTGCAGCGGGGCGCATCGAACGAAGTTCCTGGTACGGTAGCGTCCAGAGCGAGTACGTTCCAGAGCATCGTGTCCAGCCAGAGGAACGATATTTGCAAGGATTCCGGTGGCGTGCCGAAACAAAACCTAATCGCGCTGTGTTTCTGGAGCGTCGCATTTCCCCATCATCGAGGCGTTGATGCTCGCAATGCTCCGCAGGTTGTTCGGTACATGCGTGGTACTCTGTCTTGTGGGAGCTTCCCTTCTCGGGCAGATCCTCGATACACTTCCGCCGAATCGTCCCAGTCGAGCAGAAGGGACGCGCTTTTGGGTGGGGTATATGGAAAACGAAATTACCATCCAACCCTCAGGGCTGCGGCTCCGGCTGCTTGTCGCGACGGCGTACCCGAATCGTGTGGCGATTCGCTACCCCGACGGCAGCGAAAAGAATTTTACCCTCCGTGCCTATGAAACTCTTCCGCTTCTGCTACCGGATACGCTCGAAGTACGTCAATCGGAACGTCCGCTCCGCCGCTCCGTCGAAATCGAATCAGAGCTGCCGATTTCTGTCTTCGCGATGAGCAGCCAGTTTACCACGAGCGACAGCTACACTGTGCTTCCTGTCGAGCTATGGGGAACCGAGTACGTTGTAGTGTCGCTGCCCAACGACACGTATGGGGACGGCCTCGGATCGCCTGTTGATCCAGCTGATATTCGGCAGTCGGAATTCATGATCATTGCCGGCGATGATGGCACAGTCGTCGAATTTCAGCCGCCTGTTCCCACTGAGGGGGGACGTGCTGCAGGCCAGTGGCATACGATTACACTCCGACGCGGCGAATGTTTTCTCGTCAAGTCGTACCCTTCGCAGCAGGGGACAGGTGATTTGAGCGGAACAATCATCAGAGCATCGAAGCCAATCGGCGTACTTTCTGGGCATGTCCGTGCATCGGTACCAGTGGGGCTGCCGCCAACACTCGACAGCAAAGATCATCTGGTCGAGATGCTGCTGCCGAACGCGCTGCTCGGTTCGAGTTACCTGACTGTTCCCTTTGCCACTGGCGGGAGGTTGCCCATCGGCGACTACCTCCGTGCTGTCGCTATCTATCCGAATACGCGCATTTCGATCTACACCGAGCGAGAAGATCTTGTCCGCACACTTGCGCGTCCAGGCGATACGCTCACCCTTGCAGGAGTCAATTCCCCAACCTGGTGGTACGCCGATAAGCCGTTTGCGCTCGTGCAGCTCATGACGACAGGGACAGTTGCGAACTCGATCATGTTCGACCCGGCAATGGTCATCGCGACGCCGATAGGCCGCTACGTATCGCGGAGTGTATTTCAAGCCCCAGCAAATCTGACCGATGCAACGTTTTCGCGGCAATTCGATCGGCATTGGCTCAACGTGATCTGCGACGAGAAGGCTCGGCTGGCACTCAAGCTCGATGGCAACACTGTTGCTACAGCCATTGCACCAGAGCTTGCGACACAGAAGTTCCGCAGTAGCGGAATGTTTTGGGCGCAAATCCCCATCTCGCCTGGTGTCCATGTGCTCGAGGCCGATAGCGGATTCTTTACCGGTGTTCTCTACGGGATGGGCTACACCGATTCCTACGCTCACATCGTCGGAGTAGCAAGCTTTGTCGGACGTGATACAGTCGTCCCTGCACTGAGTGTGCGTGATAGTTGCGGTTGGCTCATCGGTAGTGCTCGCGATCAAGGAGGTTCGGGGCTTGCGTACGTCGTGGTAGATCCGGATAGCACCAAGAACTACGAATTCCGCGTACGCACGCAGCAGGATGAGACGATTGCATTCCACGCAAGTTTGCTTGATCCCTCCAGCGATGCAACCATTGCAATCGTTGCACGGGATAATGCGGGGAACGGCGTGCGCTATCGCTACCGCTACGTGGCGCCGCAGGTTGACTTGACGCCGCGTCCACTTCGATTTCTGGGGCAGGATACACTGCGAGAGTACTGTGCGGATGCAGCGATTCGCAACTACAGCTTCAGTGATACGCTCCAGGTCAGTCGGCTGTATCTGGCCAGTGGGAACGGCATCTTCGATGTACGTTCCACCACATGGCCGATCCAGTGTCCGCCGCGGCGGGAAATAAAAGTGACAGTGTGCTTTGCTCCTCCGCAGCCAGGAATCTATCGCGATACGCTCGTCTGGGATCTCGGCTGTGGGCGTATCTATCGCCAGGCACTCGAAGGGCGCATCACACGCGCAGGGCTGGCGACTGCAGACCTTGATTTCGGCGATGTCCGTGTCGGCGATAGTGTGTGTGGTTGGCTGAGGATCTGGAATACAGGAACGGAACCAGTGACTGTCACTCGGGTGGAAGTTTCGCCACAGACGGCAGAGTTTGTGATTGACTCTACGTTGCTACCGAAGCAGATTCTGCCAGGAGATTCGTTGCTCGTTCGCGTCTGCTTTGTACCACGCGATACTGGCACTGTGCAAGCAGTAGTGGCATTGAGCAACAGCGAATCGCTCTCGGTGGAAGCTACACTTCGCGGCAGGGGGGTACGTGCAGCAGTAGCTACAGTGCCTCTCGATTGTGGATCGCGGCGTGTTGGCGTTCGGTTCGATACTGTCGCTCGCATTGTCAATCGCGGAACGGCCGATGCAGTTGTGGTTTTCCGCGGTCAGCGCGGCGATCGTGCTGCGTTCCTGCATTCTCTGGCGATTGGAGATCGGCTGGTTATTCCACGCGGCGGTGTGGTGGAAATACCCATCCGCTTTTCGCCAGCTGCAGTTGGCGATTACTCTTCGACGCTGGATTTGGAAACCGACGGAGGCGTGATGCTCTCGCTTGCGCTCCGGGGGAGCGGCACGATGCCAGCGATTGCAATGCCGGATACGACCATTGGCCCGACCAGGCTCGGTGAGCGCCGACAGTTTGCAATCACTATTGTGCGGTCGGAGGGAACAGAAGCGCTGACTGTGGATTCGCTCTGGCTCGATGGCGCTGATCGCGCTGCGTTTGCGTTCGATGCAATGCCGACGTTTCCGCTGCGCATTGTGCCGGGTGAGCGGGTTGTATTGCCAGTATGGTTCGAACCGCTCCGCGTTGGACTCCATAGCGTGCGCGTCTTTGCGCGGCACGATGCGCAGCCGAACTATCTACGAGCGACCGCAAGTGCAACGATCCAGGCAGTAGCACTTGCACCTGATACAAGCGGTGGCGGGCCGACGGATACTACCGGGATTGCCGACACGGTCGGAGTCCGTTTCGATGTCGAGTACGATCCCTCACCGCTACGGTGTAGTGCACTCAATGTTACGCTTGTTGTAGCAAATACGGGGAATGCGCCGCTCCGTATGACAGCGGCAGAGATGTTCACTGCCGAGCAAGGAGGTGATGTCACCGACATTCTCTCGAGACTGCCAGCAGTGATCCAGCCGGGCGAGGTCATTCGCAGCCGTATCGTCCTTCCACCACCTCAGGAGCAACGGGATCTGATCATACGCTTGGTGGCAAATGATTCCATCGTTCGGGAGCGTGTACTTCGCATCACTCCCCAAGTTGGAAGTGCAGACATCGAGCTTGGCGATCTCAGTGGCAGTATTGATAGCGTCATCATGCTGCAGATGCGCGGGCGCTTTACACCGAGTCTGCGACGACCGATCCCTGTGCGTGTTGAGCTTCACTTACCCGAGACGATTGCCGAATACGCCGGCGGCATCGAGATTCCGGTCAATGTTGTCTGCAATCAGCGCCGAGGCAGTCTCCAGGCAACTGTAGCATCGTTAGGCTATCGGGTGCTCGTACTGAGCTGGGACATTGGTTTCATCGCTGCTTCTGAGCCTGGTACCTGTGCGTGGGAGCTTGCACTACCGCTGCATTTGCTCTACGCGCTGAATCCTTCTGGTCAAGCCTGCGCGGTGGTGTCCGGAGGAGATTGCTACAACAATGACACAGCATGCGCAACAATTTCGACCGACGTCGTCTGTGGTCATCCGCTACGAGCGGTACAACTTGGAGGAATCGCAATCCGCAGGATTGTCCCCAATCCAATTGCTGATCGTGTGCAGCTTGAGTGCGATGTGTATGAATCTGGTGTCATTACGCTGTGGGCATATGATGTGCTCGGGCGTGCCTTTCACATTGGAGAACAGGCGGTAGAAGTTGGCAGTCGAGTTATTATTTTTGACGCCGAAGCCCTGCCGAGCGGTTGGTACACGCTTGCGGTTGAAACCGCCACTGGCAGGCGAATGGTTACGTGCTGTTTTGTGAAACACTAATCGGAGTTGGTACCATGAACATGACGCGCAGTCTGCTGGTGATGGTTGTCGCTGCCCTGGTAGTGGTGACAAGCAATGCCCAAGACCTGGCGAACCCTCTTGAGCCAGCGAAGGCGCCCTCGAGGATTTTTGTTGGGCCTGTTGTTGGCTTCAATCGCGTAATGCAAACGGGTGGGTTCCAGTACTACGCCAATCCCAGCGATGCTCCGCTCTGTCCGACTCTGGAGGATGGCTCTGCCAATGGTTTCTTTGTGGGAATCAACACGGAAATCATCCTCGGCGATCCGAAAGATTCACGGTCATCGCTCATTTTCCGCCTGCTCTACGATCGCTTGCCATCGTCGTTCCGCCAGTTCAACGACCAACTCCCAACACGCATTATTGACCAACAGGGGCAGCCAACCACCATCATGACGAGCACCGAATTTGCCGCCGATGTGGTGTACACGACGATTGACTTCGAGGCAATGTATCGCTTCGGTCTTGGCACGACAGGGTTTGGGATTCAGGCAGGGCCAGTCATCAGCTATGCATTGCAGAAAACGGTGACACAACTGTTCAATCTGCTCGAACCAGCGAATGCACAGTTCGTACCTGATCAGCGCTACCAGTACCGCAACTTCAACCGCACAGCGGTCATTTACGATGGCGACATTCCCGAGTCGAATGCGCTGCGCATTGGGTTCAAGGCTGGAATTCAGTACGAAATTTTTCTGCGTCGGATGACAATCGTCCCTTCGCTCAATTACAATTTCGGTATCACAAATCTCACTCGCAACGAGAGCTGGCGAGTGAGCGCAATTCAGCCACAGGTTGACATACGATTTGCATTCTGAGCTGATCTTGGACTAGTGCACCATCACAGGTTAGGTTGATTCCTCCACTATAGGGGAGGAGAGTGCTATCGTAATGCAGTGATGAGCAGAAATCGATATGCCAACGCTCAGAGAGATAACCGAAGTCTCAGCGCATTAGGCTCAAGTGTCACCCTGAATCACATGAGTAGTTGCTGCAGGACCGGCTTGCGGAAGTCCTGCTACTGTCGAGGCATCACACGATTTTATCTGGCTACGGCAGCACGAGAACCTTTTGCGACCAAGTACGCCCCCCACTTCTTGCTATGAGCAAGTAAGTGCCTGCATTAGTGCCGGCAAATGAAAGAGGCACGACACGTTTGCTTGCGTTGACGCGGTGTTGAATGATACATCTACCGTGAGTATCCCAGAGCTCGAGCGTCCCGCCTCTCCAATCCTCTGGAAGGAGAGCGTAGCCACCATCGGCTGTCAACGGATGCGGGGTAACCGCAAGCTCGCATGCATCAGTTTGCTCCGATGCGTGGAGAAGACGATACTGCATAACTACAAACCATGCCGTCGGGATCTGGCGTTGATCGAGGATGAAACGGTAACCACCACGAATGCGCTGTATGGGAACAGTGTAGTCAGTCATCGGCAGGCCATCATCGCCCAGGGGGATGACCGCGAGTGAATCGTAGTCACTGGCGATGCTGATCGCGACTGCAGTCGCTTCCACTTGGGTTGAGCCATTGCCCCACCCTTGCCAGAGGGAGTTGGTACCAGTCCACTTGGCACCCTCGTTTTGAGTCCGTGTCGTCAATGCAAGGAATGAGCGTTGCGATGCACTGATGGGGCGCGCGTCGAGCGATGCCCACAGCAAGCTCGCCATAGAAGCGGTCCCGAGATGCTCGATGGTGATCCCGTCGCGGTAGGTCTGGAAAAAGCTACCCATGCGTCCCTGGAATCCAAGCAATCGAGGTGTGTTGATGCTGAGCTGGCCGGCTGGTTGGTTCCAACGTAGCTGCTCGCCTTCAGTGACGACAGCGCTCATATCGAGCCCACCATCGCGGTTGAAGTCGGGTATGATAAGCTGTGGCATAAAGGATGGTGATTGTGCATCGAGCGAGTCAATCCGGACGCTCCGAAGGAACGGAATGCGTGAATCAGTCGGTGACGGCAGAAAGTATGCGCTCCGCTGCAGGTAGGGGTGCTCCAACAAGTCACGGCTAATGTTGATATGCACTCGCTCGCTGCTTGGCTCGATCGCAGCAGAGCGGAACGCGGTGGAAAGCGGGGGGATGAGAGCGTGGAGGGCGTACACTGCTTCTGCGGACCAGAAGTTATTTTCCTGGATGCGATCCCAGGGAAAATGTAGGCTCGTAAATGTGTTGAACACTGCGATGCCATCCCAGTCTTGGTAGAGGCAGTAGCAGCCAGCGTATGTGGCAATTTCATTGATGAATGGGCAGGGATACGGCACGGTATAGCTTGCGATGAACAGCGGCTTCTGCTTGCGTGCAGCTAAGCTTGCCAGATAGATCGTGCTCCCCCAGGCTGCGTCGAGCGATGCATCAGTGGATGCATACCACTCACCATTAGGGCCGCTGGAAATTCCACCGTTGCCGACAGTGGCAGTGGTAAAATCGAGAGTGTCGATTGCAACAAGGTCGTTTGCTGAAGAAAAGTCCGTCCCACCACCGACGAGAATCCGCAAGCCAAGTCTGCCGCGGATGAAACGGTACATACTTGCGTAATAACTCGTTTCCAGCTGGGTCAGGAACAGTGCCGCATCGCGTAGGCGTTCGGGTGTGGGTGTACTGTCCGGGTGGAGCAAGATTACACTCGCTTGCTCGAGTGATTCCTCAGCGTGCAAGCCGTCGGTCAGCTGTGGAGCTAAAAAAATGCTGTCGAGAAAAACATCTCCATTAGAGCCCCCGACAGCAAAGGCAACAAGTGCAGGGACGGAATCTGTGGCGATGAATCTGAGCTCAGTGCGCTGCCACGAAGGAGTAAGTCGGACTTGTTGAGTCAGGCCAAGACTCTCCCACGGATAGCCATTGCGGAGAATACTCACCTGGATTGTTTTCCCAGCTGGCGCTGTCGTTTTTGCCCAGAATCGAAGGACGTGGACTTTGTGCGGTTCGAGCGTGGCACCAGTCTGGTAGAGAAAGACATCCCAAACATTTGCCCCTGCAGCGTTCGGCGCGATGCGGATACGTGCGGAACGTTGCCCGCTGATTTTATCGGCATCGCTGTAATCGAGGACTGCCTGTGCTCCATTTGCAGATGCAAGGAACCACGACTGTGCAAATACATCCTCGAAGCTGCCGTCGGTGATGCGATCAGTGCTCGAGCGGGGGATCGAACGCCATGCCTGCTGGAGTTGCACTGTCGAGGTGTAGCGTGAGCGGAGGAAGGCATTCCACTGCGCATGCAGCATCTGCTGATGCGCCGAGGGAAGGAGCGCCTTGAGCGCCGAACTTCTCCACCATGCGAAGAGCGAATTGTTATCGGGCAGCAGCAGGAGCGCAAGGGCGGGGTCATCGCCAACGCGCAGGCCCGTGTATGGATTGTGAGCAGTCAGCAGACGCTCGAGAACGGAACGGTGGAGCGCGCGATAGGTACTATCAATGTACTGGACGTAACGTACATTCCACGGAAACTGGAGTGAATCAGTGCGGGCGACGCCATCGTCGGGTAGTGGGATGAATCCATCGGTTGTTAGTGCGATATAGAGGCCGTTGCGGCGAAGCTCTGCCATAAGGTAGAGGAGCCGATCGAACTGGGAAGAATCGAACGGCTCGGTACTTCTACGAGTCCCAAAGCGCCACAGGAGTGGGTACTGTCCGCCCGTTCCTGTGTAATCCCAGAGGCGGAGGACAACAGCATTGTAGCCAATCCTACGAATCCACTGGGCCATTGCTTTTGCTGAGTTGGTATCGGGGTAGCACGCTGCTCCTGTAATGGTAGCAGCCAGGAAGCGGACGCGTTCACCACTGGATGTCGCGAAGTGTCCGTCGCGGATGGTGATGCGATGCGGTTCATCAATTGGGGTAGCGGCGGTGTCGTCCAACCATACTGACTGGCCGAGTCTGGAGGGATTGGGTGAAAATGGATACCACACCTGTGCAGTGACGCCCACACACAGCATCAGAGTAAGTGCAATGGATTTCATGGCTAGTTTCTTACGGTCTTACAAGGAGAACATAGCCCTGGCGCTCGCGGCCCCAATCGAGGACAAGCGTATATGCGCCGTGTGCTATCTGGGGCAGAGGAAGCTCAGCATTCTCTTGCTGATGATTGAGCATATCCCACCGCGCTACGCAGCGGCCATCCATCGCGTAGAGTGTAGCTGTTCGCGGGAGTGAGTAGTGTTCAAAACGGGAAATCACGATGCGATCATCGGTGACAGTGATGGTCGGCATTGTATGAATCTGCATTTCTGCACTTGTTGTCATCGGTGCTCGCGAGAATCTGGCGAGGAACCACGGTGTATGGTGTTGACGTTGGTCCAGTGTGAAGCGAAAACGTCCTCCGGTACCTTTGGTGAGCGTGACTGCTCGGCTCACAATCGGCAGCCCAAGAGAATCAAGAGGTATAAGTCGCAGGGTGTCGGCGCTGTGGCGCCAGGTAACCGTCACTGTCATTGCTTCAAGTTGCATTGGCGCTGTTCCCCAGCCACGGTAGGTGCTCGAATCACCTGACCAGATCACACCGGATGCTGCAGTTCTCGAAAGCAACAAGATTGCAACGCGTTCTGCTGAATCGAGCGCTGCTGAGTCGAGCGAAAGAAATTCACACGATCCCACCCAGCCGTTATCGAGACGTTCGACGGTATGAGTATTGATGCCGCTTACATCGAGGATTTTTCCACGGAGAACGCCAACTGCAGCGCGGTAGCGCGGTGTGCGGACGAGGAACACCGTATCGGTTGCATTCCAGAGTAGCTCTTCGGTATCGCTGAGCAACTGCGATGTGTTGACGGCGCCTTGATCGGCAAGAGCAGGAATTTCGCGGTGCGGTTGATAACTCTGCAGCGAAGCGGAGAAGGAATCAATCGCTACCCGACGGAAGAGCGGGATTCGCGCATCAGCCCCACTGGCTAAAAAGAACGCACCACTTTGATTGAAGGGAGGAAAGTCGAGCGCTTCACGTGTTTGCTCCAAGCGCAGCTCGTCGAGTGCAGGGCGAATGAGCTGGTTGCAGAATACAGCAGTCGAGAGCGGAAGCGCCGATGTCACTGCAGGATTGCCCGCATACTCGTAGTGCGTTATCGTTCCAGCGGCATTTGGACCGTACCGATCGCGCACCCACGGCGTCTCCAAACTCGAGCGGTTGTAGGCGTAGTAGGTCAGCACAAAAACATCGGCGTCCTGGTAGGCAAGGTATGCAGGTAGTAGCGTTGTCAGTTCGCCCATTGCGCTAAATGGGTAGGGCACGCTGTATGAATTGACCATCAACGGCTTGCCAGCGATCCGAGTTCGGGCGGGGACGTAGAGAATTCCTCCGTTACGATTCCCTAGTTGAGGGTCGTTGGTGATGTACCAGGCAGAATCGCTTGTTGCACCGGCGATTCGGCGGTATGGGCTATCCCACCCTGTCCCAACCGATGGGAGATCGAGCAGCCGTGCGACGTAGATGTCGTTGAGGAGCGATTGCTGGTTGCCCGGTGCGATGAGTGCTTTGCAGCGGAGCGTATCATGGATCAGGCGTGCCATCCATCCAAACCATTTCTCGGCGAGCGACTCGTAGAACTGGAGGTTGTCGCGCCAACGGGGGAGCGAGTGGACCGTGTATTGGGAATACCGACTGCGAGCAACGGTATAGTTGCTCAACGATTCGCCGCTCAAGAGACCAGGTTCCTCAACCGCAGTGATGCGGACGTTATCGAGCCAAACGTCGCCACTTGTTCCGCCAGCATCTACGCGGAATTCTGCTGGACCTTCGATGTTACTGCGGAACGTGTATGTGTACTCTTTCCATTGTTGACGAAGAGTATCGCGAAACGAGAAATTCCCGATCGCAAATGTGACGAGCCGTTGCGGCACGTCCGTTCGTGCCCAAAGTTGAATGCGATAGAGCGCGTATCGCTCCAGCTGCGGTTGGATGTTGCGATACCGTACGTTCCCAGGAGCTGTGCCGGGTTGTGAAATCCGAATACGCATCGAGTAGCCGCCATCTCTTTTATCGAGTGGATCACGCTCGACGACGGCAACTGCACCTCCGCTGAGCGTTAGCAGCCATGTATTGTCGAACGGATCTTCGAAACTTGGATTGCCGACGATGTTGGCAGTTGTTCGCGGAACAAAACGCCATGCTGCTTGGGCAGCTTGGGCAGAACCATACTTTGCAAGAACGTAGCGGATGAATGCACTATCGAGCATCCGTGAATGCAGATACGAAAGCTGTCCGCCCTGCGAAAGAGGAAATACCGTATTGGATACCCACTGAGTGAAAATCGAATTATCTTGCTCAAGCTCGATCACAGCAATGGTTGGGTCGTCTGCGTAGGGTACGCCGGTGAAGAGATTGCGCCGGCTGAGCAGGTCACGCACAAAATCACGGACGAGCATTTGGTAAGCTGGGAGGAAATACGAGTAGATGCGTCCGCTGTAGCGAATTGAATCCCAGCCAGGGACGCCATCATCGCGTCGAGCAAGGCGTGCTGCTCTGATCACAAGGGAGACGTAGATCCCCTGCTGCCGCAACTGCGCAATGAACCAATCGAAGCGTCGGAGCATCGTGCTATCAAACCCTCGACTTGTGGTGCTCGAGTGAATGATGATGGACGCATCGTTATAGTTCGTGTAGTCGAAGTGCGTTAGTCGCACCAAGTTGATCCCAAGGCTACGAAGCCGAGCTGCAACGGCGATTGCTTGGCTGCTATCGGGAAAGACTGCAGGCCCTGCAATGGTCACACCGTAGAGTCTGGCTCGTGTGCCATCTGGGTACACAAGTTTACCGTTGCTGATCGCAATCCGTCCTTTTGCAGCGGTTGTCTTTGTCGGTTGCCCAGGGAGAATGGTGTTGTCGAGCGGAGTTTTCGGATCGAGTGTCCAGGGGAAGGGATTGTTGAGCGGTTGGGCTGAGCTCAGACTGACAATCGAAAAAATCCCAAGAAGCCAGAGCATAGAGAGCATAGCATGTTCGGAAGACCGTTTGCCACGACCGAAATTACATGAGCGCTCCTCAAAAAAACGGTGCCCTCTTGCACGAAGGCAAAAGGGCACAGGGGATGGAGGAGGAACCACAATGTGCTATGCTGCCATTTCCTGCAGCACGTGTTCAATGATCGAAACTGCTTCCTCGATACGTTCGCGAGAAACATCGAGCGTCGG
>BEHW01000005.1 GCA_002898675.1 bacterium HR20 | reverse complement strand
TAACGACGTATTAGCGATTGCAACGGGGAATAATTTCCGAGAAGGGGATCTGTCGGGAACACTCATTCGCGCTTCTAAGCCAGTGGCGGTGCTTTCGGGTAATCAGTGCGCGAACGTACCCACAGATCTTCGCTGGTGTGACTTCATTGACGACATGGAAATTCCAACTGACATGTGGGGGAAGGTTTATCTTGTCCCGCGTGTCCCGACGCGCCGCTATGCGCCAATGGTGAAAATCTTTGCCAAGGAGCCACAAACGCAGGTCTTCCGTAATGGCAGTTACTGGCGCAATATTCAAACGAAAGGTGGAGTCGAGGGCGTGGGCTTTATCTACGACCGTGCCTCAGCAAGTGGCAATAACGAGGTCACAATGTTCAGCGGTGATAAACCAATTGCTGTCACATTCTTCAATACAGGGCAGGAAGATGATGGTGTCGTCTCCGACCCATTCCAAATGACCATTTACCCGATTGAGCAATACCAGCGTGAAGTCATCTTCTGCACGCCTGGTTCGCAAGGGGTGCCGAGCTTCGATCAGAACTACGTCGCGGTTGTGTACCCCCTGACTGACCAAGGAACGATGCCTCCGGATCTCGAAATTGGGCAGGTGGTCGGTGGCCAGGTGCAATGGCAACCAATTTCGGCAGCGTTTGGTCCCAACGTCGGAGATATTTTCCCAGTGCCGGTCAATGGGAAACGATACGCGGTAAAGGTACTTCGACTCAACGACGCTGTTTATCGGATTCGCTGCAGCCAGCCGTTTGCTGCCTACTCGTTCGGGTTCAGCAACTACGACTCGTATGGCCATCCGACGAGTGCTGCATTCAAGGTGCAACTGCCGGACACCATCCCGCCACGACCGCGCTACGTGGTCAATTGCGATGGGACAGTGAGCGGTGTCAATGGCGGCGACCCTGATGTGACCGATTATCCCGACGACGATAACATTCGTTCGAATCTGGGGGAAATTTACCTCGACCCAGCCAGCAAGAACTACACGCTCGATTACGATCCCTTCGAAGTAGGAACCACACGCACTACTCGTTGGCGTCTGACGGTGGACAATCCCGATCAAGATGCCATTGCGTACGTAGTGTTCCGTGACCGTGCAGGAAACGATACAGTTATTACCGTCGAATACAAGGCACGCAAAATCACGATCCAACCGAGCGATGTTGACTTCGGTATGCTGCGCAAAGGTTATGTCGCCACTCGCACGCTCGATGTCGTCAACGAAGGGACTGCGCCGATACGCGTCACGCGACTGCAGTTCAAAAACGGCGAGCAAGGCGTCTTCGAGATTGTCAACAATCCGATTCCATTTGACTTGCAACCGCAAGAGCGCCGCCAAATCACCATCCGTTACACAGCGACCAACGATGGCGTTGTCCGTGACTCGATCGGCGTGGGTGACGAGTGCGTCTTCCGTTACCGTCGCCTCGTTGTCGGACAAACGGGCGAGCCAGTCATTGACGTTTCCCACCCAGCAGCACGGCCGCTCGATTTCGGCGATGTCGGTGTCGGAACGTCTCAAACTCGGACGTTCACAGTCTTCAGCCGTGGAACTGTACGCCTGACGATTACACGTGCGACTGGACCTACCGATCCAGCGTTCGTTCCTGAGGCAGCAGTTGGGCAGATTTCACCTGCTGCACCGCTCATCTTGAGCGAGCAAGGCGGTGCAAATGACTCGCGCAACTTCACCGTGACCTTTACCCCGACAGCAGAGCAAGTGTACACCGCAACGATTACGTTCTCCAGCGATGCAAATCGCATTGACTCGGTGGTGTACCTCCGTGGCCGCGGTGTCAAGCCAGGTCTGTCGGTCGCGCCGCTTGACTTCGGTGAAAAGCGGATCAACCCAACGCAGCCGTATCCATACCTGAGCGATTGGCAAACGATCGCGATGCTCGATCCTCGTAACGACGGTACGCAGGATGTAACGATTCGTGGCGTTACAGTGAGCAACGATACCTACGGCAACGGTACGGCGTTCACCTTTGATCCGCCGCTCAACCAAGTGCCGGTTGTGGATATTCCGCCAGGCCAGTCGTACTCAAGCGTCGTGGGTCGTCCGATCTACGTGTACTTTGCGCCGCAAGCTGTCGGGCCGCATGAAATCACCGTGTCGTTCGATAACAGCACGGGCGAGCCACGGACAGCGACTATCCGGGGTATTGGCATCGCTCCGCGTGTGACGATCACACCGACGGTGACCTTCGGTCCGATCGAAGCAGGCACTGCCCCGGATGTCAAACAAGTAACGGTGACAAACCTTAGCCGCCAGGATTGGCAGTACGCCGATACGCTCCATCTCCGCGATCTTGTCCCCGAAGTGCCTTTGACGATTGGTGCCGATGGAACCTATGGCACAGAGAATTTCACCTTCGATCGCCAGTCGCTCAATCTTCCGCGCACGCTCCTGCCAGGGCAAAGTGTGACGTTCGACGCAAGCTACTTCGTGGCTGTACCGGGAACGAACGTCACCAACACTGCAACGCTGGTGACGGTCAGCGATGCACTCGAAGAAGCTCGTTCGGTTTGGAATGGCTCTGCCTACAGCGGAGTAGCGCGCATTGATGTCGCACCGGCTTCCGGTGATGTCTGCGTAGGCAGCACGACGAATCTCACCGTCCGCGTTACCAACACGGGCGATGTCCCGGTGACAGCGCTGACATTCGTTCGCTTCACTGGACCAGCCGCGAGTATGTTCAGCCCACCGACGAATCTGCCGCTGCCGAATCCAATTCCGAAAGGTGGAACGTATGACCTGATCGTTCCCTTCACGCCCTCGATACCAGGAGGGCCACACACGGCACAGATTGTGCTCCGCATCAACAATGAGCCGACAGAGTACACAGCAACGCTGAGCGGTAACGGGCTCCAGCAAACAGCAGTGATTGCTACCATCTCGGAAACGTTCGACATTCCGCAAGGAAGCGAGTCGCTGCCGAAACTTGTTCGCTTCCAAGCTGCGCAGCCCGTCACGATGGGGAACGTGACGTCCTTCCGCATGCGTGTGACGTTCAACATTAGCGCCTTTGCCCCGATCCTGCAAAATGGGCAGCCAGTCATTCGCGTGCTCGGTCCGTTGGCAGCGGCAGGATGGACAGTCGGCAACGATGTCACTGTCTCCTACGATGCAGCAACATCCCAGGGCACGATTGAATTTTCGCTCAACGGCACGACCCCGCTGCGGATGCAAGCGGGCGACGACCTCTTCGGCATCGAGCTGACGGCAACGATGCCATCGGTGCAGCCGACCGACGGCGGATTTGTTGTCAAACTCGAAACGGTCAGCGTCAACGACCAATGCGTCGTGATCCAAACGCGCGACGGTATCATGCGCATCAACCCCGTCTGTGCGTTCAATCTCCGATTCGTCAAGATCACGACGACGAGCTTCAACGTCCGCGTCAATCCGAACCCGATCAATGGCACAGGAGCGGATATTCGCTTCGGTGTTGGCTACGATGCACCAACCACACTCGAGCTTATTAGCACGAGCGGCGATGTGGTTGCAACGCTCGTCCGCGGTGAGCTGAAAGCAGGCGAATACACCGTCCGCTTTGTGCCGAACGGCATCGCCAGCGGATCGTACATGCTCCGCATGCGCAGCGGTGATTACACCGAGACAGTGCCGATCATCATCGAAAAGTAATCGCGCGCTGCAACGCCAAGCGTAGTGAGCGTGCCCCTCCCCCGTGCGGGGAAGGGGCACGCTGCTTTCTGACAACAAGGGGGCTGCTCCATTCGTCTTTTGCCTCAGATTTTAAGAGCGTGTCCCACCTTTTCATCCAATGTGCAATGAACGCCACAATAAAGCGGAGCCAGCTCCTTCGTGCTGCAGCACTCATCGGTATCGGCGTCGTAGCAGGCATTCTCCTTGTGGCTGAGCTGTCGAGCATACCGATGGCTCAGCTTTTTGGGCAGAGTGTCCGGGACATCGGTGCCAAGCAACCGCCTGTCAAAGTCCCCGATAACGTCCGTGCGCTCAACGATGCGTTCGTTGCAGCCGCAAACGCTGTTCAGCCGACGGTGGTGTACATCGAGGTTCTCAGCAAAGAGCGGAGCGAACCAACGCCCGATGATTTCTTCCGCTTTTTTAGTCCGTGGGATGACGAAGATTTCTTCCGACCCTTCCGTCCCCGTGAACGGAGCCAAGAAGATACCGACAATGGCAAGCGCAAGCGGAACGTCCCAATCGGACAAGGCTCGGGGGTTATCATCACAAGCGATGGTTATATCGTCACGAACAACCACGTCATTGCAGGAGCGACTCCCGATGGTGGCATCAGAGTCCGTCTCAGCGATAAGCGAGAGTTCACCGCAAAGCTCGTCGGGCGTGATTCACTCACGGATGTTGCGGTCATCAAGATTGACGCCAAGGATCTCCCCGTCGCATACCTCGGCACGAGCGAGGATATCAAGATCGGCGAGTGGGTGATCGCTGTTGGCAATCCGCTCGTGATGCTCAATTCAACGGTGACTGCGGGCATCATCAGCGCGGTTGGTCGAGGCGGCATGGGGCTCAATCGCGGACAGTTCGCGATTGAAAACTACATCCAAACCGATGCTGCAATCAACCCTGGCAACAGCGGCGGTGGCTTGTTCACGCTTGATGGCAAGCTCATTGGCATCAACACAGCGATCGCGAGCGGAACGGGCTACTTCGCCGGCTACGGATTTGCCATTCCAGTGGACATCGTGCGCAAAGTCGCGCTCGACTTGATCAACTACGGCAAAGTCAACCGCGCGTACATTGGCGTTACGATTCGCGCCGTGGATGATACCGACGCAAAAGGCCTTGGGCTTTCGAACGTGCAAGGAGTCATCGTCAACGATATCCTCAAGCATTCGCCTGCAGATAAGGCAGGTTTGAAAACGCAGGATGTGATTTTGGAGCTCGATGGCATGCCGGTCAATTCACCGAATCAGTTGCAGACGCTGCTTCTCCGGTACCGACCGGGGGATAAAGTCAAGCTCCGTATCTGGCGCGATGGAAAAGAGCTTGTCAAGGAAGTTCGGCTCGAAGCGCGCGATGAATCGGTAGCCGCAGCGGATAAATCTTCCGAGCCCAGCCCAGGCGAAACCTCCGATAGCAAAGGCCCAGTGCGCTTCGATGATCTCGGCTTTTCTGTCGCACCGCTCCGCGCTGAAACCAAGGACAAACTCGATGTTGCAAGCGGTGTCGAGGTGACCAAGGTTGAGCGCTACAGCGAGGCATACATGCGTGGACTGACGCCCAACTCGGTCATTGTGAGTGTGGATCGTAAGCCTGTGGATTCGCCAGGACAGCTTCGCTCGGTGATCGCAAGCAAAAAGCCCGGCGATGTGGTCATGCTGGAAGTCAAATCCCAAGAAGGTAAGCAGGTCGTTTCCCTGCGGATCCCCTCGAGCACAAACTGACGTCGCAACGCACCCCAACGCTGTAGGGCAGGCGTACGCACAGTAAGCAACGCCTGCCCTACTTGTTACCGCACTTTGATGAGCACTCCGCTGGCTTTGCGATTCTCCCACAGGACGCGGTAAATGTACGTCCCTGCCGGGAGTTCTCCAAGATCCGTCGGTGCCAACAGGAACGGAACGACACCCGCTTGGCTTGGTTGTTGTCTCTGCTCGGAAAGCTTTCGCCCGAGTGCATCGTAGAGTTCGAGGAGGAGTGCACCGCCGCCGTGCGGCAGGTGAACGCGAATAAGTGCATAGTCCGTCGTGGGAGTGGGAATCGGGCTTTCCACAAGGAAATCGCTCGGTGAAGGTTGCTGAGAATCTGCACCGAGCTCGCCAGCCCGAAGCGTACACAGAAAGATTCCGCCGCCGTGTGTGCCAAGTACGGTCAGCCCATCACTGGAGCGAACATCAATTGCTTCGACGGGGAGCACACCCAGGGTCGTTAGTCCCAGTGGTTGCCATGCTGTCTGCGCCGAGAGCGAGTCGGCAACAAATGCGCCAATGCTTGTGCCCGCAACGTAGAGCCGCTTGCCATTCTGCACAATCGAGTGCACAACCCGTACCGATGGCCCCCAGCCGCTCGAATCTTCGTCGAGCGATCCACCAACCCATTGCCAGGTGGCGCCACCATCCCATGTTGCAAGGATGCTGGGGAGGGTGTAGTTCGAGATCGTCACGATGATACGGCGCGGATCGGCTTCGTCCCAATCAATTGCAGCGATGAACGCATCCGCCGGGATTGGTGCAGCAGTAAACTGCTCAACCTGACCGGTTGTGAGGTTGCACCGATACAGCCGCCCGTCTGCAGTCCCAGCCAACGCAATCCCATCACGCACCGCAAGTGTTGTGATCAGGTCCGGGCGGGGAATCACCGCAGCTTGCATCCACGCAGGGTCGAAGGAGCCATTGGCATATCCAAGCCGATAGAGCGCGTTATCGAGCGCAAGGATCACCGCGTGGAGCGATTCATCGTAGGCGACTTCGGTGACGAATGCGCTGCCACTGCGCGGTGGAGAAGGCATCGAAAGCAGATTGATCCTCTCGTCGAGTGCATACACGCTGCCGAACTGCGAGGATGCAACGATGAGCTTGCCTTGTTCTGCAACCAGGACGCGGCAGCCATCGCCGCCGTAGGCAAAGCTCCAGGGTTCGCCGTACGTAGCGCTGGATGTGTACCAGTTGCTGTTGTCCTGGAATCCTGCGATGACAAAGCGGCTTGCTGGCACTGCACGGTTGAGCGCGACGTGGTAGGCTTGCGTTGTGGTCAAGCCATCGTTGAGCGCTTCCCACCAGGCTCCATTGGTTGCCAGCGGCATTGTGGTACGGTAAATGCCGCCATCGGTTGCCGCATAGAGCTGCCCTGGACTGTTGGGGGGAAACACGAGTGCGTGGACGTCTGGGTGCAACGAGCCGGATTCGACGCGGTAAGGATAGCCCCCGAGGTGAATTGCCGAAGCAACGCATCCATCGAGCGAGAGAAAAACATCAGTGCTGCCGACGTACACCACATTCGGATTCTGGGGATGCACCGCCAGTGCCATGCAATAGCCGCCGAGTGTCTCAAGTGGCGATTGCTGCGGGTTTTTCAAACCATTGAGCCATGCGGAGCGATCTACCCACGAGTCGGTCGCGGGTTGATACAGCCACAGCGTGTGCTGCGACGCAAAGCTCGAATAGCGCGCGCTCCAGGAACGCGGCGTTTGGGTGAACACATAGAGCGCCGAACCATCCGCCGACGCTGCCAGGACGATCCGACGTGCTGCGGGAGGAAACCCCGCTGGTGTGATTTGGCGCCATCCGCCGCCGCGGAGCGAACGGACGAAGATTCCGTACTGCGACGGTACAGTGCCATCATCCCGTACACCGATTGCGGCGTAGAGTCTATCGCCGACGGCGATTATCTCGGTGCAGAACGCTGGGCTTGCGGTATCGCCGAGTTCGAGATGCCAGCGCGCGCCATCCCAGGCGTAGATGCCTCCGTAGCAAGCGGCATAGAGCAGCTCGCCTGTGTCGTGCGCTGCTACTGCGAGCCGCCAAACGATCTGCCACGCTTGTGTTGGGAGAGCATTCGGCTGCCCGGTGATGGGCGGCGAAATCGAGTGCCAGTGTGCGCCATTGTCCGTGGAGCGATAGATGCCCGTGCCAGTCCCAATCGTTCGCAGCAGAGTGGATGTCCGGCGCTCGGTTGTTGAAAGCCCCTCGCCAGTGCCGGCGTACCATGTGTCGGGATTCTGCACGCTCTGCACGATACAGGAGACAGCAGGTACCAGTGTCGGTGGTGTCATCCGCACCCACGTACTTCCACCATCAATGCTTCGCCAGATACCGCCAGTGACCCCGCCGGTCATGATTACCTGCGCCGAACGCCGATCGAACGCCAGCGCTCGCGTTCGCCCTGCGACATTCGTCGGTCCGATCGGTTGGACTGTTGTTAGTGGCGCCATCTTCGATGGTGTGGCAGCGAGCAGACGCCGAGCAAATGCTGCATCTCGAATTGCGGCGTCGGGCGGTACTCTCCCCGTTTGTGGGTTTCCAAGCCGGCGGCAATCCCACTGCCAGCGCTCATAAGGGTGTGCTTCCTTCCACTGCGGAGTCGTTTGTTGTGCCGTAGCAGTAGCAATGAGCACAAAAACAAGTACCAGCTTCACGGCCGCCTTCGAAAGAGTGCAACAAAGACCGAATCGCAGCGGTGGTTGTGTGGAAGCGATTGAAGCGTCCCATCGGCTTGGATAAGGGAGGGGGAAACGATTCGCTCATCGGCTGGGATGCGCTCAAGCTCTGGGTGCGTGGTTGCGATCCACTCGACAAATCCCGTTGTTTCGATTGGTTCGAATGATGCGACAGTAACAACAGCAATTCCGCCAGGAGCAAGATTGGCAATCGCGCGTTCAAAAAGCTCGCGAGTGCGTCGAGCTGCACGGTGGAGATCCCACGAATCCAATCGCCATTTCCCTTCCGGCTTACGTCGCCAGAGTCCAATACCGCTGGAGGGTGCATCGAGTGCGATGGCATCGAACGTGGCATCGCGTTCGGTCGTGAGAACCTCAAGCGGGACCCAGCCCAACTGCTGCTGTACACCAGCAACCCAACCAGGAAGGACGCCCTGCTCAGTAAGGATGGCGATGCCGCTGGAGCGGATGGTTGCAAGCTCCCACACTGGGAGCAGCGCGAGCGTTGGGGTCGTGCAGGCGTAGAGCAAGCGGCTGGGCAACGATGCTTCTATGAGTGCTGCTACGGAAACGTACATCGGGTCAGATACGTAGCAGCGCCCTTCGCGTGCGATTGGGAGAGCGCTGAACTCCAAAAACGGATTTGTCCGCACCAGCCGTGGAGCCAGCGGCGAGATCTCGAACGGGATGCTGTGCTGCTCCAGCCATGCCGGCAGAAAGCGATCCTCAGTGCGGACGCGGTTGGCGGCAAGGTACAGTGGTGCACGCTCGAGATTGGCGGCGAGCATTTGCTCGGTGACTTCTTCGCCGTATCGCTCCAACCAGCGCTCGACAAGCCACATCGGGTGGGAGTACACAACTGCAAAGTGCAGCGCCAGCTGCTCACGTGGTGGATAACGAATTCCAGCGACGTTGCTAGTAATTGCCCGCAGGACGCCAACAAGCTTTGCGGCATATGCTTCGCCTTTGATGCGCGCAAGCAACCGGCCAGCACTTTCGATGGCAGCCTGTGGCGGGACTTTCGAGATCATCAAAATTTGGTAGAGCGCTACTCGAAGAGTCTCCTGGACAGCTGGCATGCACTTGGGGAATTCTCCGTGGTAGAATCCGGTGAGCACCCAGTCGAGTTTGGCGCGCATCCGCAAGGTCCCGAAGACCAGCTCTTGGTAGAGTGCTCGATCGAAGTCATTCCACTCAGGATGAGCAGCCAGTTCGTCGCGGACAAGCCGCTCGGCGTCGAGCGCGGTGCTGGCAATGCGCAAGAGCGTCCGGACTGCAACGCTGCGCACGCCCTCTTGCTCGAACAGTGGCGTGCCCTCGGCAATGGGCGGGGCGATCTGGCTACTCAATGGTTGGGAGTCCATCTCGTCTTCTGCGGTGGCTTGTGTTCAGGTGTGCCAAAATACACCGTGCACTATTTTCGATTGCGCACAAGCAGTGGTAAGCATCGAAGGCTCTTCTACTTCGTGGAGATCGTCATGGCAGTTCGTTGGATTGTTGGCAGTGCGTTGCTCCTTACCTGCAGTGTATCGGCGCAAATTGTGCGGCACGGACAGGCATCGCCGATTGCACCGGAGATCACGCTCTACGACTACCCTGGCGTTATCGTTGGTGTCCCATTGGTCGTTCAGCAAGGGCAATACCTCGATACGTGCAACTGCCCACCGTTCACCGGCGGAAGTGGGAGCGGAATCATGGCGGGAGTGTTCTACGAATTGCCAGCAACCGAAGCATCGGTCGTTCGGTTTGGCTTGAGTGCAGGGGGTGACTACCGCTCCGTGGTTGCACGCTACCGCCAACAGGAAGCACTCACCTTCACAAGTGCCGATGGCAATCAGAGCTACCGGGACGTCCCCGTTGAATTCCGCCAAGAGATGACGTTCTCGACGTTTGCGCTGTGGGCACAGCCGTACGTGCGAGTTGTTCCCATTCCAAGCGAAGTCATCGCAGCCAGTGTTGGCGCAAATGTCGCAGCTGTGCTCACTGCAAATGCAACTCATACGAAGTCGCTTGTGGATAATACCGTCCGCTTGCCGAATGGGGAGGTTGTCGCGTTGCAGATGCCCGGCGGTGGAACATCGGCGACGGTGCGCGATGGCGAGCTGCTCGGACTGCAGCGCTTCCAGGTTGCAGCGGTATTCCGGCTCGAATCGAGCATTCCACTGGGGGAGCAGTGGCGGCTTCGACCAGGTCTGCAGTACCAGCTTCCGCTTACGGACCTTTCGTCCAGCGGCGGAATGCGTTTAGCTGCGTGGATGCTAACGCTCTCCCTTGCACGGCGCGATAAGCAGTAGTCCGGTGCGCATGTCCCGATGAGCGTTCTGCTGATTCGGCTGCGGTAAGTTTGCGGTACGTCGAATTTCCGAGCCAGAGTGCAATGACAACGATCGAGTTGCCCGTTCTCCAACCTGAGCCAGCCAACGAGCACACGTCAACGAACGACGGCGGCCACGCTGTGTACGTCGAAACCTACGGCTGCCAAATGAATCTCAACGACACCGAGATCGTGCAGGCAATCATGGCGCGGCATGGTTTTCGGCTTGCTGACTCCGTTGCAGATGCAGACGTTGTGCTGCTGAACACCTGCGCGGTGCGCGATAATGCCGAGCGCAAGATTCACGAGCGGCTCAAGCATCTGCGCAGTTGGCGCAAGCGCAAACCCGAAATGGTCGTCGGTGTGCTTGGGTGCATGGCGGAACGGCTTCGCCGCAGCTTACTCGGTGAGCAGGATCTGGTTGATCTCGTCGTTGGCCCAGATGAGTATCGGCGGCTTCCGGAGCTCGTCGAACGGGCATTTGCCGGCGAACAAGGGATCGCCGTCAAACTCTCACGGGTGGAGACGTACGACGACATCACGCCGATTCGCACGCAAGGGATAAGCGCGTGGATTTCCATCATGCGCGGCTGTGATAAGTTCTGCACCTTCTGCGTGGTGCCCTTCACGCGTGGGCGGGAGCGCTCGCGTCCGCTCGAGAGCATCGTCCGTGAAGCTGCGCAGCTCTGGGACGATGGCTTCCGTGAGGTCACACTCCTGGGGCAGAATGTCAACTCATACCGCGATCCCAACGGCCAGGGCGATTTTGCCGACTTGCTCGCTGCTGTTGCCCAAGCAGTGCCGCAGATGCGCATTCGCTATACCACGTCGCATCCCTACGACATGAGCGATAAGCTCATCGAAACGATGGCTGCCTATGCGAACATCTGCCCCTACATCCACCTGCCAGTGCAATCCGGCAGCGACCGCATCCTCCAGCTGATGAATCGGCACTACACCGTTGCGCACTACTTGGAACGCATCGAGAAAATTCGCTCGACGATTCCTCGATGCGCGCTTTCGACGGACATCATCGTTGGTTTCTGCACCGAGACCGACGAAGACCATCGCAAGACGCTCGAGCTAATGGAGACTGTCCGCTACGACGGTGCGTACATGTTCAAGTACTCGCCGCGGGAAAATACCAAAGCCTGGAAGATGGGCGACGACGTTCCAGAAGAGGTGAAAGCTCAGCGGCTCGAAGAAGTGATCCAGCTCCAACAGCAGATTTCGTGGGAAATCAACCAAACCGAGATCGGAAAAACCTTCGAAGTGCTCGTCGAAGGTCCGAGCAAACGCGATCCGGCGCAGTGGCAGGGGAGAACCGATACCAACAAGGTCGTGATTTTCCCACACCTGGGGACTGACCAGAGCTACATCGTCGGCGATTACGTTCAGGTGCGGATCGAGCGTGCCACCAGTGCAACGCTCTTCGGAACAGTTGTCCCTGGATAGGCGCCATGCGCCGAGAGCATGCACGGCGCATCCTTGCAGAGGCACGCACGATCGGTGTTGTGCGCACCGATCACTTGGGCGATATGGTGCTGACGCTCCCGCTGGTGAACGCGCTACGCCAGGAGTTCCCATCGGCAACAATTGCCCTCATCGCGCATAGTCGCACTGCCCCGCTCGTCGAGTGGGCGCCGGACGTTGATCGCTGCTACTTTGTTGACCGAACGCCCCTGGAACGCTTGCTCCAGCACGAGCGATTCGATGCACTCTTTTTCCCGCGAGCGCGAGCCGGCGAAGCCTGGCAGGCATGGTGCGCACGCGTGCCGCTCCGCGTTGGGACGCGCTATCGGTGGTGGAGTCCGCTCTACTCCGTGCGTATCCCCGACCACCGCCATACGGCGGAGTACCACGAGGCCGAGTACAACGTCCGCATGCTCGAATACATCACCGGCAAGCGATACCGCGTTGAGCTACTCCGCCCGCGTATTCCCGAATCGGTACGCTCGGAAGTCTCGGCAATCCTTACCGGTGCTGGAGTCGAGGAGCCGTTCCTTGTGCTGCATCCAGGGGGGCGTGGCTCTGCGCCACGGTGGGAGAACTTCCCTGCGTTGGCGGTGATGCTGGCTCGCCAGCATCCCCACGTCCGAATCGTTGTGACAGGAACGATCTTGGAAGCCGGACTCTGCGCTGCAATTGCCGAGGCTGTGCCATCGGCAGTCAACCTCTGCGGGAGGCTCCAGCTCTCGCAGCTCATTGCGGTGCTCGATCGGGCTGCTATCGTTGTGGCAAATTCGACCGGTGTGCTGCACATCGCTGCTGCGTTGGGTCGAGCCGTCGTGGGGCTTTATCCATCCGAACCTCCTGCGCAAAGTCCAGCGCGCTGGCGGCCGCTGGGAGAACGCGTGATCGTGCTTGCCAGCTCGCCGATTAGTGCAATTCCACCCCAGTCGGTTGCGCACGCAGTCGGGGCATTGCTTGGCCAGTAGAGTGTCTTGCCTCCTCGAGGGACTGCTTCGAATTCGTGCCAAAACATTTCGGAAGGAAGTTCCAGATCGTGGGAAGCACGAGCGGCTTCAGTCTGCCGCAGCTGTGCCGATAAGTGCTTTGGAGTGTGCGGCATTGCGCACAGCAACGGTCATTTGGAAGGAAGACATGATCTCGACCGAAACAAGGCGTGAACGCATCAGCCTCGGTGTCGCGATTGCAGGCATCGTGGCTCTACTTTGGGTTACCAAGCTTCTCTACACCATCGGACTGCTGCCAGCGGAACACCGTACTCTGCTGGGGACGGTGTTCAGCATCCTCATCACAGTGGGGCTTGTTGCGCTCTGGCGGAAGTACACGCGCGCCAGCCAACAGGCGGCAATTATCCAGCGCTTGCTTTCCCAAAGTCCCGATTGCTTGCTTATCCTGACCGAGCAGGGGACAATTCTCGATGCGAACACCCGCTGCCGCGATGTGCTCGGCTACGATGCTGCGGAGTTGCGGCTCTGTCATCTGCGGGCGCTCGTCCATCCTGAGGAGCGACGCGCTGTCGGGCATCTCCTTGGGCAACTCCTCGCAGTGGGCAATAGCACGACCGTGCGCGTGATCCTCCACCTTCTCCATCGCACAACACGCCCGTTTCCGGCTGAGCTTGCTGCAACGCTCGAAACGTTCGGGCGGCGGCGCTACGTTCTGCTTTCCATCCGCGACATTAGTGAGCAAGTCCGGCAAGAGCGGAAAATTCGGCGCGTCCTCCACACGCTCGACCGCATCATGCGGACGATTCCCGAAGCTGTGCTGATTTTCGATGTGCAAAAGCGTCGCTTCGTCTATGCAGGCAACGCGCGTGTCCTCGGATGGAACCCGATCGAAATCACACGACAAGATTTCGACACGTTCTGCCAGCGGCTGCATCCGTCGGACCACGCGCGTGTTCAGCAGTGTATGCAGGAAGCCGCCAACCTCCACGATGGTGGGAATCTGACCTGCATCTACCGCATGCACAGCAACGATGGGCGCTGGCGATGGTACTACTCGCGCGTGGCAATTTTCAAACGCTCGCGTGATGGAAGTAACGTTGAACAGCTGCTCTGGGTCACCGACGACATTACGGCGCTCATGGAAGAGCGTGCCGCACGCGAGCGACTTCACCAGCGGATGCAACTGGCGACGCGCGGTGCAGGAATCGGCGTCTGGGAGATCGAACTGCGCACGTTGCAGCCAGTCTGGGACGAGACAATGTTCTTGCTCCATGGCATCCCGCCGACCGTTGAAGGGAAAGCACTTCTCCGACAGTGGCAACGTGGAATCCACCGCACCCATCTGCGCGCGATGCTCTCGGAACTCAAGACGTTGATCCGCCGGGGGCAAGGGCAGTTCGTCACTACCTACGATTTCTTTACCCCAGCTGGTGAGCGGAAGCACTTTCGTGCGATTGCGACGCTTGTGCACTCCCCGTCAGGTGAGGGGCGAAGCCTCATCGGCATCGTCGTGGATGAAACGCTCCTGGTCGAGCAACAACGCCAGCAGCAGAAGCTCCAGCACTTGCTCGAGGAGTCCCAGCGTATGGCGTGCATGGCAAGTTGGGAGATCGGGCCGGAGAGCTTGCTCCTGACTGCAACCAATGAACTCTGGAATATTCTCGGTGTCCCTCCGCAGCTCGGAGCTCTCGATCTCCGTCAATACCAGCGACATATTCATCCCGATGATAGGGAACGCTGGCGCCAGACTCTGGAAACGGCGATTGCATCCAAGGAAGGCTATGTGATGCAGTATCGCATTGTGCGAGGCGATGGCCAAGTGCGGTGGCTGAAGTGCCACGGCGAGCCAGTGCTCTCCAAGGGAAAGGTTGTGCTCCTTCGTGGAACGGTTCTAGACATCACCGAGCAGTACGAACAGGAGCAGGAACTCATCCGCACCCGCGAAGAAGCCCTGCGGGCAAGCCGCGTCAAGAGTGAGTTCCTGGCGAACATGAGCCACGAAATTCGCACGCAGATGAATGCGATCTTGGGCTTTGCCTCGTTGCTGGAAAAAGCGGTGACCGATCCGCTCCTGCGCGAGTACATCACCGCGATCCAGAGCGGAGGACGAACACTGCTGCAACTGATCAACGACATTCTCGATCTTTCGAAACTCGAAGCAGGGAAGATGCGGCTTTCGCCCGAACCTACAGAATTGCGGACCTTCATCGAGGAAGTGCGCATGTTCCTTGCTGAGCGTGCAAGCTCGAAGGGCATCGAGCTACGCACGGAGCTGATCGGAACACTCCCGACAGCAATCGAGCTCGATACCGTCCGCATGCGCCAAATCCTGTTCAACTTGCTTGGCAATGCGATCAAGTTCACCGAGCGTGGGTGGGTGACACTGCGTGTCTTCGGCTCTCCGAACGAGGACGGCACCTGGCGATTGATCTTCGAGGTGGAAGATACCGGCATCGGCATACCCGCTGACCAGCTCGATGCAATCTTCGAGGCATTCCAGCAAGTCGAGGGACAAAGCACCCGCAAGTATGGCGGCACCGGACTTGGCCTTTCGATCTGCAAGCGGCTCACCGAGCTTATGGGTGGCGAGATTACCGTCCGCAGTACGCTTGGGAGTGGTTCGGTCTTCACCGTAACCTTGCCGCGGATGCAGGTCGCCTCGATCGAGGGAATTCCCGAGCGATCCTCGGCATCGCTGCCGCAGGTGAGCTTCGATGGAGCAGAAGTCGTCGTCGTTGATGACGTCGAGAGTAATCGGGCGCTGCTCCGTTCGTACCTGGAGCATCATGGGGCGGTGGTGCATGAAGCAGCATCAGCCGACGATGCCGAACGGCTTATCGCTTTAGTGGAGCCACGCGCAGTGTTTACCGACATTCAAATGCCGGTGCGCAGCGGCATTGATCTTGCGCGGAATCTCCGGAGCAGCGACCGTTGGCGCAGCTTGCCGCTGGTTGCGGTTACCGCATCACCGATCGCAGACCCGGAGCAGGCTGCACTCTTCGACTGCGTCCTCCTCAAGCCAGTGACGCTTGAGATGTTTCTCCACGTCGCATGCCAAATCCTGCCATACCGCCAGCTCGATGCAAAACAGCCGCAGGAGGAGGCGGACGATACCGAGCAGCTGCCAGAACTCAGCGGCGAACTCCGCACGCAGTTGGAATCAATCGCCGCGAAGGAGTGGAAAGCGGCGTTCGAGCGGTTTTCCAGCGCGGACATCGAACGGTTCCTCGCTGCGCTCGAGCACGCAGAATCCCTATCAAGTCATGCTGCCGTGCGCCGATATCTTGAGCAAGTGCGCGCTGCCTATGAGCAGTTCGACATTCCTAAACTGCGAAGGATGCTCGAGCGCTTTGCAGCATTTGCTCAACCTCCTCGAACAGAACAACCATCGAAGGTTCTGCCATGATGGCTTCGATTCGCCCGACAGTCTTCATCGTTGACGACGTGCCGCAGAACATCCAAGTTGCTGCGACCGCACTGCGGGATGAGGGATTCGTAGTGAGTTTTGCCACAAGCGGTGCCGAGGCGCTCGAGCGTATTCCGCTCGTCGAGCCGGATGTGATTTTGCTCGACGTGATGATGCCCGGAATCAGCGGCTTTGAGGTCTGCCAGCAGCTCAAGGCGAATCCACGCGTTGCAGCAATTCCGGTGATCTTCCTGACAGCGCTCAACGACGCTGACGCAACGGTGCGCGGTTTTGCTGCTGGTGGGGTGGACTACGTGACCAAGCCGTTTAACAACGCTGAGCTTATTGCGCGGGTGCGGACGCATGCGACGCTCTACTCGCTCCAACGGCTGCTTGCGGAAAAAAGCGCTGTGCTCGAGGATTTGACGCGCTCGCTCGAAGCGCAGGTGGCTCAGCGCACCGAAGCGCTCCACGCTGCATTGCGTCGGCAACAGAACTTCGGGCAGATGAGCGCAGCGCTCATTGCACTGATCAACCATGAGTTCCGCACCCCGATGACCGTCATCCAGACGAACGTCGAAATGTTGCGCTATGCACACCAACTCAGTGCGGCACAACGGGAGGAACTCTGCTGCCAAATCCAGCAGCGTATCGCGGAGAGCTTAGCCATCATGCAAAAGCATCTCGACTCGATCGCGATGATGATCGAGCTCCATACTGCGTTGCTCCACGAAAAGCCGCAGCTTGTCTCGCCAGAGGCGATTATTCGCGATGTCGCGCAGTACTGCGCAAACGAGTACAACCGCCAAAACACATTGCAGCTCCAGCTGGAAGGGTTGCCCGACCATGCCATCATGCTGCCAGAGAACTTCCGCGTTGCACTCCGGACGATCATCGCCAATGCATTTGGATACTCGCCGCCGACGTCGGTGGTGACAATTTCCAGCAGCGTTGATGCATCCTCGATCACTGTTACTGTGGACGATGAAGGTCCTGGCATTGATCCGGAGGAAGAGCAACACCTCTACTCCTGGTTCAAGCGCGGGAAGGCGCATACGGCGCTCGGCGTTCAGCGTGGGTTAGGGCTTGGGCTGCCGCTTGCCAAACTTGCAGCGGAAACCATGATGGGAGCGCTCTGGCATGAACGCCGCTTCCCGCGAGGGACACGCTTTGTCCTCCACGTGCCGTATGGGCAGGAGCTTGTCACCCCAAACCACGAAGGCGTGCAATCAATGCACTCGTCGAACGGCCTTCCAATAGCGGCACAATAACCACGCGCCCACCCTTCGAACGGACCAGATCTGCGCCAACGACGGTCGCTTCCGTGTAGTCTCCGCCTTTGACGAGGACGTCTGGCTCTACCAGTGCAATGAGCGCTGCGGGCGTGTCTTCGTCGAAGATGGTGACAGCGTCCACTGCACGCAGTGCATCGAGCACAGCAGCGCGATCGTCCTGCGGGTTGATGGGGCGCTCCGGCCCCTTGAGTCTGCGGACGGACGCATCGCTATTGAGCCCGACGATGAGCACATCACCAAGCTTGCGTGCTGCCGAAAGATACTCGACATGTCCGCGGTGGAGAATGTCAAAGCAACCGTTGGTGAAGACAATTCGCTTTCCCTCGGCGCGGAGTGCTGCAACGTAGCGGGGAAGTTCATCGCGCGCAATGATCATCGCAGCCCAGCGATACAGTGAAACGATGTCCCAGCAGCGCCGTTTCTGCATCGCGCAACGATGCAGTAGATTGCGCCCCAACGAACGTCACTGCAATGTCCAATCATCGTGAGAGCTGGAGTGTGAACACTTGGCGATTTCTCCTGTCCGCAGTGCTCTGCGGACTTGAGCTCGCAGCGCAAAACTACCCTCGTGCCTACGATACCAACGCAGTCATCGTTACGCGGAAGCTTTCGAAAGAGCTGTTCGACCTCAACAGCATTCCGTTCATGGAGCCACTTGTAACGACAGTCAACGCAACGAGCAACGCGCGCTTCTTCCGGCAGGCAGCCATACCTTCACACGTCGAGCGTCCGTACGTTCGGTTCGGCATCCACACGATGGTCGGTTTTGTCCGCGACGACCAGCGGACCTACCGCCCGACATTGCCGACCCTTGCGCAGCCTGTCGAGTATGGCAAGTACATCGGCTACGAAAATGGCACCATCGTCCTGCGGGATACGATCGGCTTAGCGGTGGATTTGGTCAAGCGGCTCTTCCACAAAGCGGCAGATTCCGGGCGTGTTCGCGTTCCTGCGGTTGCTCCGACAGTCTTTGGTAATGATCCGACCGACATCACGATCGACCGTGAGTATCTCCAGCAGCTTGTTCGGACCGATCCAGAGTTCGCCACGCTCTACAACCTTCTCCCGCAGTCAACACGCCAAATGGTGGATAGTCTGATTTTGAAGCTTCCTTCGACGCTCTCGCTCCCGCCCGGGCAGAACATGCACACCATCGTTGCTGCTGTACCGCAGCTGGAGATCGGTGCGCTGGCAGGGACAGAGTTACTTGTGCGCTACATTCCTCCGGTCGTGTTTGACCAGAACATCGGTCGCTTTTCGTTCTGGGGTATTGGGCTACGACATTCGATTTCGCAGTATCTCCGAGATCCACTGTTCGATATTGCGGTGCAAGTTGGCTACCAAGGCACGCTGCTTCGAAAGAGCGTCGGCGTGACCAATGCACAACTCGAGGCCCGTGGGGAATTCCTGCTGGCAAACATCCACATGAGCCGGCGGTTCGAGGGGATCGTGGATGTGTACACGGGGGTTGGCTATGAGCAATTGCGCGCGCGGTCATCGTATCGCTACACGCTGCCGCAGCAAGTGCAGATCCAGCTTGGGTTACTCCGTGTGTTGCCCGATGGGAGCGTCGTGCGCGACCCTGAAAATGGCTACCCCGGCGATGACGTCGTGCAGGAGAGCATCGCGACGCTGACCGTGCGCAATGTCAAGTGGACGATCGGGCTGGCGCGGAGCATCGGACCGGTGACGCTCTGCCTTGATTACAATCTCGGTTCATGGTCGCTGCTCTCGCTGGGGATTGATGTCCAGTGGTAGAAGCAATCACGTGGTGCAGCCGTTGATAAGGCGCAAAGACAGAAGGGCACAGCGTGCTGTGCCCTTCGCGTGATCGCAGGTCCAAGCGATTTGATGCTCTACCGCAGCTCGTAGGAAAGCGCTGCTGTTGCGTAGCGGCGAAGAATTGTGCCGCCGAAGATTTCGTAGTGTGCGCGGTCGAGGAGGTTGAAGATGTTGAGCGAAAGCCGGAGGTCGTCGCTCAGGTAGTAGCCTGCGTTGAGATTTACGACTGCATAAGCGGGCACGTATCCTTCGAACAGCCCTGCCACCCACGGGAACCCATCGGAATAGCGGAGCATGATGCTGGCATCGAAGCGGCGCGGTTCGGTGTAGGAGAGCCCGATGTTGTACCGGCGTGGCGAGGTGTTCGGAACGATTTTCTGAGCAGTGAGGTTGTTTTCGACAACGCTGAATCCCAGCCATGCAGCATTAGCGGTGACGGTCAGCTGATTGCTCAGGTAGTAATTGATGCCCAGCTCGAGGCCCCGTTCGATGACTTCGGCAATGTTCGTCGGTGTGATGATGAGTGCGGGTGTGCCGTCGCGGTCGTAGGCGAGCCGATCGAAGTAGGTTGGGTTGAGCTTGTTCAGTTCCGCCCGTAGGATTGAATCTGCGCGTGGGTTGCCGTAGCGGACTGGACGATAGACGTTCGGTGCAAGCCCGCCCAGCGGGACGCTGATAAAGTTTCGCCGTTGGTTGATGTAGGCATCGAGAGTGACGTAGAGCGAGCGTCCCAGGATGCCTTTATAACCAAATTCGTAGGAGACTGCTGATTCGACGCCAACGGTTGGATTGCCGAGATTCCACTGCGGCAGCGAGGTGACACCGAGCCGCGGAACACCCGTTTCAGCGCTAATGAGCGAGTCAATGCGTGCGAAGGGAATTGGTGCACCTGCGGGCGAGCGGCGGTAGAGGTCGGGGTAGCTCGGCCGCAAAAACGAACGGTTGACCGTCAGTCGGAAGGTGTGCTCTGCGGTCGGTGCCCAGACGATACCACCTTTCGGCGAGAGCTGCGTTTCGAAAAACGTGGAGCGATCAACCCGCAGCGCGCCGACAAGCCGCAGCGTGGAAAGGAGCGCATATTCGGCTTGGCCGTAGAAACCGGAGAAGTTGTTGTGCAGCTCGCTTGGGTCAATGATTGCCAGCGCACCGGCCACTGCCGTTCGGACGTGTTCGTAGCTATGCTGTGCTCCAACGATCAGCCGCAAGCGATCGCCGAGGAAAGTGTCGTTCCACTGCGCATCGAGCACGACGACGTCGGATTTTTCCGCCGAGGTTGCCGCAGCATTGAGCACAATTTGCGGCTCTGGAGTCACCCGTCTTGTCCAGTATCCTTGGACGTTCCAGTGAGGGCTGTTGTAGGCAACACGTGCGTAGGGTTTTTCCACGTTGGGAATGAGGATGCGTCCGGTTTGATTGACGAAGTACTCGTTGCCGTACCGTGAGTAACCGAGATCGGCGGTAAGGCGCTCGTCGCTGCCAAGGTCGTAATCTGCTCGGGCTGTGAGGCTGTAGTTGTACGCACGCCGGTGCGCGTTGATAAGCGAGTCAATGCTTGTGATGCGCCGTCCGCCGACGAGTTGTCCGGTGACGTCGCGTGCCAGTCCGGGGTACTCTAGCCAGCCGCCAGCGGTTGTATCGCGCGAGTGTACCCACGCTTGATCCTGGAACGATGCAGCTGCGGTGATTTTGTACGCCCAGCGCTCGATCGCGCCTGCGTGGCGGATGCTGGCGCGGAGCGTGTTGTACTGGCCGCCGGTAACGCTTGCATAGCTGCCGAGCACATCGCGTGGGGCGTAGGTTGTGATTGCAATGACGCCGTTATAGGCATTTGCGCCGTAAAGTGCCGAGCCTGGTCCGCGGATGACCTCGATGGAGCGAATGTCGCTCATCTGCTGCTGGAGTGAGTTCCATTCGAGCAAGTTCAGCAGTGGCGTCGAAGGATCGCGCCCGTCAATGAGCACAAGGACGCGACGGTTGATCGAGGTGTTGAAGCCGCGCGTGTTGACGTTGAAGTCGTTCATACCGGACTGGACCACATCGACACCCTGGAAATGTTCGAGCGTCTTCGGGAGCTGTCCATGGGTCGTTGCGCGCTCAAGGTCTTGCGGGAGAACGATCGAAACTGCTGCGGGTGCGTCGGTAATTTTCTCCAGCCGCCGAGAGGCACCGTAGACGACAACTTCGTTCATCGTGCGTGCTTCGATTGCTACAGTATCAGTCCGTTCGATGGTTGCTTGGCCAGGGGGGATCAGAAGCTGCACGCGACGCTGCTGGTACCCAATACCGCCGATGGTGAGCGTGTAGGCACCCGGTGGAATATCCGGTATGCGGTAGCTCCCGTCGGAGCGCACGAGTGTGCGTTTGTGGAGCTGTTCGATCGTGACGACTGCTCCCGCTGCGGGATCGCCCTCGGGTGTGCGGACGGTTCCCAGGAGCGTTTGTGCGGTGCTAAGTGTTGAAAGGCAGAGCATGCTACTGATAAAGCACGCGGTCAGAATGCGCATAGGAATCGAGCAGTGGTGAAACAATCAGCGCGAGCGCTTGGAGCGTGCGCCAGGAGTGTTCGAGCGGAGGAAGCCGCTGGTCAGTCGCTTGGTGATCTTGCTGTCGAGCATGCGGCGGAGCATTGGACGCATCAGCCCCGCCCCGATCACTGCTTGGCGGAAGCGGTAGGCATCGTGGAGATTGTACCGCTGTCCATCGAGCACCCAGTGAAGGAAGATCCCGTCGGAGATTCCCAGCTCCAACTGCGCGAAGGAGGCGGTCTCTACCTTGCGGAAGGCACCGCTTGCGATGAGCTCGCTGGCGACACGTGCGCCGATTGCGCCGAGCGTCTGCTTCATCTGTTGGATTCGCTCGAGGAAGTGGGGGTCGTCGCTCCGGAGCGCGTGCGCCCAGAACTCGAGCAGGATCGGTGCGTACGCAGCGTGCTCCTGGTAGAAGGCGATTGCTGTTTCAATGAGCGCATCGGCAGTGGCGAGCGGATCACCGCGATGCTCGTCGGCAGCACGCTGCATGGCAGCTTCGTAGGTATCCATCCAGTAATCATAGACTGCCAGAAAGAGTTCGTCTTTCGTGGCGAAGTACTCGTAGATCGTTCCTTTGCCAATGCCGGCGGCGTCAGCGATGTGTTCCATCTTTGTGGCGTGGAACCCGCGCCGAGCGAACTCGCCGATGGCAGCAGTGATGATCTGCTGCCGCTTGGCAGCCCATGCTGCTTCCGATTGCGGACGACGGGGCATGGTTGCGTGAGCCTCGTTGTACGACTGACCAGTCGGTCGGCAAAAATACGCTTTGACCGTGCACCGGATGTTCATGGCTGGGGTACTTGGTTTCCTTCGGTACAACGTTCGGTCCGTCGGTTGTTCAGAACGGGTCCGGTGGGAAGCGGCTTGTCCGAACGCGGGTCTTCCGCACGGGAGCGCGCCATTCGAGCGGAAGTTCGTGTGCATGTTTCCGATATTTGCGCTGAAAAGAACCACCGCACGCAGTGTGCATAGTATCCAACGGAGTTTATATGGACCTGTTCCAAAAGTGCTACGACTTTACGCGCGCCGACGAGGTGAAGGCCAAGGGGCTCTACCCCTACTTCCGCCCGATCGAGGACAACGAAGGGCCTGTCGTTCAGATCGAGGGGCGGAAGGTGATCATGGCTGGCTCGAATAACTACCTTGGCCTGACGGCGCATCCGGCGGTCAAGGAGGCAGCCATCCGAGCGATCGAACGCTACGGTACTGGCTGCTCTGGCTCCCGGTATCTGACAGGGACAATTGACCTCCACATCGAGCTGGAACGTCGGCTGGCAGAATTCTTGGGCTACGAGGCAGTACTGCTCTTTTCGACCGGTTACCAAACTGCGCTCGGCTCGATCAGTGCACTGGTTGGGAAAGGCGACTACGTCATCAGCGACAAGGAAAACCACGCCTCGATCATCAATGCGTGCATGCTCGCCAAAGGGGGCTTTGCAGAGTTTGTGCGCTACAAGCATAACGACATGGATGACCTGGAGAAGGTTCTGCAGCGTCTTCCTGCTGACGCAGGGAAGCTTGTTGTAACCGATGGCGTCTTCTCCGTCACAGGAGAAATCGTTGACCTTCCGCGCTTGGTGGAAGTTGCTCACCGCTACGGCGCACGCGTGCTGGTGGACGATGCCCATGCCGTCGGGGTAATCGGCCGCGGCGGCCGCGGGACGGCAAGCCACTTCGGGTTGACTGCCGAAACAGATCTGACGATGGGCACGTTCTCAAAAACCTTTGCCTCGCTCGGAGGATTTATCGCAGGTCCTGAGCGGGTGATCAACTACCTAAAGCATCACTCACCGGCACTGATCTTCAGTGCGTCGCCGACACCGGCGTCGGTAGCTGCCGCGCTTGCTGCGCTCGAGATCCTCGAGCGGCATCCAGAGCTGGTCAGCCGCCTGATTGCAAACGCTGACTACATGCGCAGAGGGCTATCGGAGCTTGGCTTCAACGTCTATCACTCCCCGACGGCAATTGTCCCGGTAATCGTCGGTGATGTCGAAACAGCACTCGTGCTCTGGCGCAGGCTCTACGATGGCGGCGTCTTCGTCAATGCATTCATTCCGCCTGGCGTTCCGCCGAACATGAGCATGATGCGTACCAGCTACATGGCAACGCACGAACGCGTCCATCTTGACGCAATCATCGAAGCATTCGAAAAAGCAGGGCGCGAGCTGGGGCTTATCCCTCAGCGCAGCGATGCTGGAGTAGCTACACACTAACTCTGGAGAGAAGTAATGAAGAACGTGGTTGCATCCCTTGCAGTTGTGCTCATCGCTGCAGCAGCAGCTGACGCTCAGAACTACCTGCCGAAAGGCAGCATCTTCGGTGGCATCCGCATTGGCGTGGGTGCAAAGGAGAGTGCATTCGATGTTGCACTCGATGGTGAGTACACGCTCACCGATCTCGGCGAAGCTGGACCAGGTATTGTCAACCTCGGCATTTCGATTGACTACTCGCGCTTTAGCAAAGTTGTCACGCAAGGCAACATTTCAAGTACCCAGACGACAACCTACGTTCCGATTTCTCTGACTGGCATCTACCACCTTTCCCCAAGTATCGAGGACATGCCCCAACTGGACCCGTACATCCTGGGGGGATTAGCCTATCGGGTCTATACCGTTTCTTCCGATTTGGGGTACGGGGTGATTGATACGCGCTCGAATAACGAAGTGATTTTGGTTGGTGGCATCGGTGCCTGGTACTTTTTCACTCCCCAGCTTGCCGGCCATCTTCGCTTGGCGTTCGGTGCTTCAACAGCGACGATCGGGATTGTCTACCGCTTCCGCTAAGCAGGCGAAACTCTTGTAGAAGAAGTGCGCACCGACGACGGCGACGAAGCGAGTAATTTCGCCGCGTGCAGCAAGTGGGAGGGGAAGGTCGAACCACGAAGTAGTCGCAATGCGCATCTCTATCGAGCGCCGCGCTGTCCGGCGCGTCTGGATCAAGGTCCATCCGAATGGGCAGGTGGTTGTCGTTGCATCACCACGCTATGCATTGCGGACGCTCCAGCGGCTCATCGAGCGTCACCGGGAGTGGATCGAGCGGCAACGTGCGCGGTATCGCGGGATGGAGCGGATTAGTCTGGCACCTGGAGAGATGCTCTATCGCGGCCGCGTCTATCGCTTTGTGTTACGCCCGCGGTTAGGTGCGAGTGTGCTGCTCTATCCGCATCGTCGAATTATCGCAAGTGGCGAGAATCTCCTTGCTCCCTTGCTCCAGCGGCAGTGGTACGTGTGGGAAGCGGAACGCCTTGTCCGCCGACGTGCGCGGCACTTGGCGCGACGGTATGGATTTACGTTCACACGCATTGAAATCCGGGACTACACCAGTGCGTGGGGGTATTGCTCCCCAGAGGGGGTGATTACCTTCGATTGGCGAATTGCAAAAGTTCCGCCGAGCGTGATGGACTATTTGATCCTGCACGAGCTTGTCCATACGAAGATTCCGAACCACGGACCACGCTTCTGGCGGAAACTCGAAGCATTGTATCCTGCCTACCGAGAGGCTGTCGCGTGGCTTAACTCGTACGGTCGTTGGCTCTAACGCTCCTCGGTCCGAACGAACACACCCCGACGTGCGATGCGCTGGTAGAGTGTCCGCTCGTGCGGTCCGCCGATTTGTACTTCGATCTCCACAGCTTGTGGAGAAAGTCCAAGGCGCTCAAGTGCTGCTTCCGCTCGTCGCCGGGCGAGCGCGCGATTGTAGCTATCGCTCCCGATGGCATCAGTGCTGCCGATGAGCACGACCGTTTTCCCAGCGCGAGCAGCGCGACGGACAAATGCGGCGAGCGTGGTGTCGAACTCCTCGAACGTTGTTGCGTCGAACGCGCAGCGGCCAAGGAGCAAGGTGCCGCCAACGTCGAGCTCCTCAAGTGCAGTATCCCGTTCGATGAACTCTGGGCGCACAATCCCGTATCCGCTTCGCTGCTGGGTTTGACCAGCAGTGTCCATGGCAACGACCGTCCAGCGATATGCCGTTGGGGTGCCGGCAAGTAGCTGCGCTGGCGAAAGCTCAAACCGCATTACTGCCGGTGCGCTCTCTGTGTGCAGGGTTTGACGTCCATCCTGTGCAACGGTGAGGTCAAAACGCACTGGCCCAGCGCTCGAGTGCACCTCGGGAAGGAGCACAACTTCCACCGAAGGCTGACTTGTCAGTACGGCGAACGATTCGCGCAAGACGAGCGGATCAGACGTCTTGATCCAGACTGCTCGCAGTTCATCGGTAATCGCAAGGGGAACCTGTGCAGGTCGAGGTGCTTCGATCGGCGAGGGAGCGACGCGGACCCCAAACGCTCGCAGGCGCTCGACAACTGCACGGAAGCGAAGCAGGCGGAGGGAATCTGGCTCATCTGGCGCGGTGCTCGGTGCAAGGTGAATCGGCGCAGAGCTTCTCTGAGCTGCACGCGCTACCAACGCAATCTGCTGCTCGGCGGCAGAATCGAGCGCGGCACTCTGCGGAGCAAAGAACACAACCGGCAGAACCATCGAACGACGCTCGATACGGCGTGCAGGAAGCTCGACGATCGAGGTATCGCCACTGCGTCGGTGAATCCCGAGCACGCGCGTTTCGACATCGAATGCCAAGGGCGGTGGTGGCGGTTCAACGATCGGCGCTGGGGGCGCGACCGTAGGCTGGATACTCTCAGGGCGATGGAGAAATGCAATCCCAGCAACAATGCGATGGACGTGCCACGGGACATCTGCAAGACGGGTGATCCCCAGGGAGCCACGAAGTTCTGGGCGGAGCGTCCAGCGCGCGGTGAGCGGGATGCTGTAGCTCATCCCTGCGCTTAGTGCTGCACCGAACTGCGCTGCCGTTGGGATAGAGCCGCTTGCAGTATTGCGCGTCCGATTCCGCGTTTCGAAGTACACACCGGCTGCAGGGTTGGTTAGTTGCTCTTGCTGAGCAAAGCGTGCAACCACGATCCAATCGAACCGTGCTCCGACGTCGAAGCTAAACGCTGGGTGCGTGGGGAGGAGAAATCGAAGCAGCGGCTCTGCAGAAACCGCCCAGAGTGTTGCCTCCAGTTGATGGCGGCTTGTGCCCCGAACGAGGCTATCTCCCACGATGACATTGCCGATGAATTCATCGCGCGTAAGCGTTCCACCAAGCTGGGTGATGCCCATGCGGAGCTGCAGCGCAATTGGGATCGAGGCAAGACCATGGCCATCATGCTCAACAATCCCAGCGATTCCAACCGTCGGGGTCCACTGCGTACCAAAACTCGAGCAGCAACTTTGCACACCAGGGAAACTGCCGAACTGTGCATCGTGGAGATTGACACCGCCACTTGCGGCTACGCCGATGAGGAACTGGCCTTGGTCATTGGAAGCAGCTCGTGACGGGCGGAGAGCAAGCCATGCCCAGAGGAGAAGAGCTACAAGCCGCACTGCTTTCATCGCACAACCACCAGTGTTGCACGTGTTGTGTGCCCGTCAGCGGTGAGCACGACGGCGTAGATACCTGCTTCGAGACCGGCGATCGAGATCGGAATGTCTTGCCTTCCGCTGCTAAGCAGTACGGGTATCCGGAAGCGTTCCTCTCCACGCGCGGAATAAATCGCCAGTTCACCCTGGTGCTGGGCGGTTGATTCGATCGCAACGGTGATCGTAGTTCCGCTCGCCGGTGTTGGAACAATCGTCATATGCAGCGACTGTTCTTCGATGGTGCGCCGATCGCCGCAGAATCCTTCCAGCTCCAGAATGCCATTGGTAGCCGAAACAGCAACCGCCGTTCCCCAGTACGGTGCGTCGGCAAAATCGAGGTGGGACGTATCTTGCTCGCCGAGTGCTGCTGTTCCCTCCAGCACAGCGAGTGTATCCTCCCGGAAGAGAGCGAGCGCGCGTTCGAGGGCAATCGTCGCAATGCGACGCTCATCGAGGCGCCCACGGCTGAGAAGCTTCGCTGTTCCCCCAAGTGACCAAGCAGTGTCGGGCATCATCAGTCGCGGGTGCATGGCAATGCGGAGCGTGCACGGTAGCCGATCGCCGTAGTCGGCGTTGGCGGCAATGCGAGCGAGGATGGGGATGCGTGCTCGCCCATGGACGTCTGCTCGCACGGTGGGGATACGAAGTTCGGCGCGCGCTTGGAATCGCACCAGCGGGATTCGCAGTATGCTCGAGCAGGGTTCGACCTGGAGCACCAGCTCTGCGCTGGAGGAATCGGGCTGGAGCCATTCGATCCCGATTGCAACAGAATCCTCCGGAGGTATCGCAAGAGGGAAATCACCGATGATGCGAAACCCACCAGCTGGTTCAACGCGAGCACTGGTGATGGTGAGCGTGCTCCGTTCACGGTTGCGGAGTCGGAGCGAGCGGAGAGGCTGCTGGGGAACAAATGGCAGCGGCCGCACGTGCGGCTCTACCGTGCTCCCAACACTGCTCCCGCTGAGCGTAATCGTTGCGGTGTAATCGCGCCAGCCGTAGTTCACGTAGAGCGTACCATTGGCTTGGCCGCTCTGGGTTGGCGAAAACTCGATGGTGAGCACCAGCGCACTTTTGCCGCCGATGATCGTATCGTGTGGCGGCGTGACCAGGCGAAACGGCGAGCGCAGCCCGTCGTAGATCGTCGCTCCACCAATCGGGAGTGGGGCAGGGTCTTCGTTGGTGAGCACGATGAATTGCCCTCGCACTGGGCGGCCAACGCACGCAGTTCCCACCACGATGGTGTCCGGAAAAGTGACGCTACGCTCGAGGGCGCGACCGCGAAGCGGCAGTCGCAGCAGTTGATCGCAGTGGCGAATTACCAGCGCACCGCTGTAGTACCCCGCCCGTCCTGGGGCAAAGCGCAGTGTGACGTCACGGCATTCCCCAGGCTGGAGCGTATCAGGGCCGGGGAGGTCGAGCAGTTGGAACGTTGGTTCACCTTCCGCCCAGCGCTCGCTGAGCGGAATCGGTACGTCTCCTCGATTGCAGAGCCGAGCGCGGAATGTCGTATCAAGTCCGGCGTATGCATAGATCGGTGCGAAGTCGAGCGTGTCGGTTGCGAGGGCGAGTGCACCGATTCGAACTGGCGGGCTGAGGGCAGTTTCGGGAAAAAGGAATGACCGGAGAACCAGTTCCAGTGGTGGTGTTACCGATGACGAGGCCACCATGCGCTGGTCTGGCGAGAACGCGATGTCTGCCAGTGCGCCCTGGTGGGTCGAGACTTGGCCGGTGATCATGTCCACTGCCAAGTCCCATAGCGGCGATTGCGGCTGTCCACGGAAGCCGAAGACGAGGTACCGTCCGTTGCTGCTTGCTGTTACTGCAACGGGGGTTGAGGCTGCTTGCCGATTGCTGCGGATGAGCTGTGCAGTCGGGCGATCGAGGACGAACACGGGGGCACTTATCCCCTGCACCACCGATGGCTGCGAAACAGTGCAGCCGATTGCAAGTCGCTTGCCGTCGGGGAGCGCGCGCATGAGCGCAACTCGCGGCAGGAAGGGAAGGGAGTACTCACCCCTTGGAGTCCACTCGGGCGTTTGGTAGCGAATGATGCGACCGTCGAGCAGTGCGACGAGTGCTTCAGAGCCGGTGATTGTGAGCGCCGTTGCAGGGATTGGCAATGGAACAATGCGCGCAGAAGCGATCGTTGCATCGGAAATCTCCAGCAGCCGGAGAGCAGGAGAAATGCTGGCAATCACTGCGAGCGTAGAGTGTGCGGTATCGAGTGCGGCTTGCCCGATAGTTGTCGGGAAGATTTCTCCGTTCCAGAGTGGCGCTGGCGTGCCGATGCGGAAGAGTGCGGCATATCCACGGGCGGAGGCGTTGTACACAGCAATGGCGCGCGTGGAGTCCAGGTATGCAACCCACACTGGTTGCACTTGCCCAACGTCCGGCGGAAGCGCTCGCCAGGTGACTTGGCGGGATTCTACGTCCCACTCGACAAGTTCGCCATTGGCTGCGTGGAGCGCAAGCAAGCGTTTGCCGTCGCTTCGGAATGTGATACGCCCGACGGCCGCTGTGTTTTGGTCGTCGAGCTGATACGTGCGTGGTTGACTATCGAGCTGTCGCAGCCGAAAGCGCAGGCCGCGCGTTGGTGCGTTCGGGACGGTCCAGGTTGTGCTGCTGTCAGTTGTGATTGTGATCGGCTCCCATGTTGTGCCACTATCGAGCGAGTAGTCAACGGCAACGCGTGCATCGAGTGCCATCCCGCTCCATCGAAGTGTTACGGACTGGCAAGGCGCGAGAAGTTCACCGCCGCTTGGCCAGCTAAAGCGGAGCTGCTGAGTGGCTGGAAGAGGAAATCGGTTGACGGAAATTGGGATTGCAAACGAGAGGGTGCTGTCGTAGTAGATCGTGATCGTACCGCTGTGGTAGGTTGTATCTGGCGGACTGCAATGCAGCCGGACCAGGTAGAGGAGAGGCGAGTATACCGTTGATGGTAGGGTCCGGGAGCCTCCAGTCCAACCGACCCACTCTACCTGTACAAACGGAATGCTCGAAACGATGGAGTCAACTCGGATGGGGAGTTCACGGGTACCATCGGTGCTCGAGCGTCCGGTAAAAAGTTGGAGGTAGAATCGCTCCGTCGTTTCGATACCTGGTGCAGCTTGGATTGAGAGTTCTTCCAGCGGCGTGTTCTGTTGCGTGACAATCCGAAGGACGGGAAGCCGAGGGAGTTGGACGCTATCACGTGCAAGTTGCTCACCGCTCCATGCGAAAATGTGCACGAAGTTCTCTGTGGCCAGCCGAGGGTCTGCAAGCCAAGTGATACGCATCCTTCCGCGTGCCTGGTCAAGCGTCTCGACTCGCTGGGGGCGGATGCTAAAGCGCGACGAAGCAAGAACGACCGAACTCCCGCTGAGTGCAATGGGAACTCCATCGAGCCTGCTTTCAGCAATGATTGAAAGCCATGGATACTGTGTTGAGTCCACTGATGAAACAACGCGAAGCTGCAGTTGTGCCAGGGCAGGGAGAACAGAAAACGCAAGGAGAAAAAACCACCGCATGCATATTCTCTCGAGCAGTTCGAACTATCAAGAGCACTACGCTTAGCGCCAGAATGCTTAGCGAGCACAAGGCACGCTGAAGACGTTTGCGCGGCTGCTGAATTGAAAGGGCGTGGTGTTTGCTTCCCTCCTTGGGTGCATTATGTGGCGGAGTGCACATAAATTGTTTGGTAACAATGCCGTGGGAGCGTAAGTTTGTAGTATCGAGGTAGTGACATGTTCTATGCCGTCACCGTGAGACTGCCTTCGTGACTAACGCAGCCTCTGTTTGCATGGCACAGCAGTTGCTACAGTGGTGATGATGTTGTCTTCTACTTCCCGGAGGTTGTGATGAAGGTGTGTGCCCTCGTGCTTGTGGTGGCAGCAGGTGTGCTGCAGGCGCAGACGCTCGAGCGGAGCGTGGTCAGTAGCGGAGCGGTTCGCTCCACGAACGGCACGGTTGCGGTGCAGGGGACGATTGGTCAGCCGGTGGTAGGGATCTCGAAGGGTGCCTTGCACGCAGCGTTACACGGGTTCTGGTATCGGCTTGGTTCGGGCGTGCTCAGCGTCGAGCGTTCGGAGCCGTTTGTGGCGCGGGTAACGCCGCAGCCTGCAGCGGTGAGTGCGACGGTGGAGCTTGGGTGCGGCAGGGAGGCGGAGGCAACGCTCTTGACGTTGCGGGGGCGGCGGTTGGCGGAGTTAGAGCTTGTCCCGAGCGCAGGTGGGCAGGCAGCGGTGGTTGACTGTAGCGGGCTCGCAAGTGGTCTCTACCTGGTGCAGCTGCGGTGCCAGGGGCAGGAGATGTTCCTTCCGATGATGGTAGCAAAGTAATTCTCTTGTGTGTCACTCTTTCGGAGGTCCCATGCGTTGGTTTGCGATTGTTTTGGTGGTGGTTCTTGCAGCAGTAGCGTCGGCGCAGGTGCCGCGGGTGCTGTCGTACCAGGGCATTCTGACCGATAGCCAGGGTCGGATTCTGCCGGATGGAGAATATCAGTTGACGATACGGCTCTACGACCGCGTGGATGCGACCGAGCCGATCTACGTGGAGGAGCAGCGTGTTGAGGCGGTGCGCGGTGTGGTCAATGTGCTCATTGGGACGGTCGAGCCGTTACCGTGGCGGCTAACGTTCGACCGTGTTTATTACGTTGGCATTAGCGTGAACGGTTCGGAGGAGCTTCGCCCGCGGACGATGTTGACGGCGGTGCCGTATGCGTTGCGCTCGGAGAGCGCGGCGGTGGCGGACGTCGCACGGGCGCTTGCACCGGAGGCGCTCAAAGGAGTGACCGTGCAGACGACGCCGAGCGGACCGGCAGGCGGGGACTTGACGGGGACCTATCCGAACCCGTACATTGGCAACAGCAAGGTGACTACACTCAAGATTGCCAGTTCTGCGGTGACGACTGATAAGATCGCCCCGCGTGCGGTGACGGGGAACAAGATCAACCAAATGGGCGCAACCAATGGGCAAGTCCTCACGTGGGTGACGGGGACGATCAACGATTGGAAGCCGACAAGTCCATCGGCGTGGGCATGGGTGTTGAGTGGCAACAGCATCAGTGGGAGCGAGTTTTTAGGGACGACCAACAATCAGTCGTTGGTGCTCAAGACCAACAACGTCGAGCGGCTGCGGATTACCAGCAGTGGCAACGTCGGCATTGGGACGAGCAGTCCGAGCACCCTTCTGGACGTGGCAGGTGCCGCCAATGTTAGTGGGGATCTGACGGTTGGAGGGAATACGACGCTGGGCGATGCATCAGCCGACCAGGTGACGATCAATGCAGGGACAGTGACGGCGGCGAACATCCCCGGTGGGAGCACAGCGAGCGATGTCGTAGTGCGGACGGGGAGCGGTGCGCTCGAGTATCGGGATGCTGCAGGGTTGGTCAGTGGTCTGGCATGGGCGCTGATGGGCAACAGCGGGACCAATCCTTCCACAAACTTTTTGGGCACAACCGATGCAGTCGACCTAGTCGTTCGCACCAACAACACTGAGCGGCTGCGTATTACCAGTGGTGGTAATGTCGGGATTGGGACGACCAGTCCGAGTGCGTTGCTCGATGTGGCAGGGACTGCCAACATTGGAGGGAGTGCTACGATAGGGACGGGTTTGACCGTTAGCAGCGGAGGAGCAGCGATTACAGGCAACAGCACGGTGAGCGGGACGCTTGGAGTTAGCAGTGACGTTAGTGTAGGTGGCAATCTCAGCGTGACAGGGAATGCAACGCTGTCAGGAGCGAGCGTAGCAGTACCGAGCATACCCGGAAGCTCAACGGCGACGGATGTGGTGGTGCGGACAGGAAGCGGCGGTCTCGAGTATCGAGCAGCGTCGGGGTTGGTCAGTGGTTTTGCATGGGGTCTGACGGGGAACGTCGGGACCAATCCATCGGTGAACTTTTTGGGGACGACCGATGCGGTTGATCTTGTGGTGCGGACCAACAGCGCCGAGCGGCTGCGTATTACCAGTAGCGGTATTGTGCAAATCCAAAATCAGGCCAGCGGCACTCCAACGACACAGCTCCACGTTCTTGGCGGCAACAATGGTACGGGTGCTACCGAGGTAGTCGTCCAAGCGGGACAAACTCAGCTTAGTACCAATCTAATCGAATGGCGTGACCAGTCTGGAACTCCACTCGGCGCAATAGATCCGAGCGGCTTTGTCGGGATTGGGATCGCCTCGTCGCTTGGTGCATACTTGCATGTCGTGAGCAACGGGGCCCAGCCAGCAGCATTGTTCGAAAACGGCACAGTTCAAGTTGGCACAAGTGGAACCCCAATGAACGCGATCATGCACGGGACGGTTTCGGTTGATCCGCCCTCGATTGGTGCAAATTCGTCAGCGACCCTCAGTGTCACAATCACTGGAGTTGAACCAGGCGATCGTGTGTTTCTGACACCGCCGGACACGTTTGAGGATGATTTGATCTTCCAAGGTGCTGCGGTCACTGCAACCAATACTGTGACCATCAAGATTCGCAACATCCTTGGCCTAGCTGTTGATGGCAGTGCTCGCGATTGGAACTACCTTGTCATCAAGCCGTAGAATTGCGATGGGAATGCGAGATATCCACGCGGGATGTGCAGCAGTTCTGGTTGCAGCAGCGACACTGATCGCGCAACCCGTCCAGCGGGCACCGCAGGGATGGTGGCAGCAGGAGGATGCGCGGCTGCGTTCCAGACTCGAACCGCTTCCGTATGGACTCGAGGACATCCTGCGATTGCACCCGTACCGGTTTCTCGAGCAGCTCCCAAGTGGCGAGAACATCCCGAACATCGGTCTGATGGCGCAAGAGGTCTTTCCCATCATCCCAGAGGCAGTTCGCCCTCCGTCGGGCTACTGCCAGCAGTGGGCGATGGACTATTCCCGACTGGTCCCTGTGTTGATCGCTGCGATTCAACAGCAGCAGCAAGAAATTGACCAGTTGCGCCAGAGCATCGAAGAGCTACGGGCTATGATGCAACCGCCAACTGCAGGCATGCCCACGCAGCGTATTCAGCTCGATGGAGGAAGTGGCAATAGCAGCTGGCTGGGCGAGAATATCCCCAATCCGCACGACGGCACAACGACGATCCCGTACTATGTCCCAAGCACGGTGATGCGCGCAGAGCTTAGGGTCAGCGACGTCAATGGACGTAGTGTCCGCAGTGTCGAGCTCCCCGCGCGCGATCTGTGGTCGCAGGTGACGCTCGATCTGAGCATGCTCGCATCAGGGACGTACGAGTATCAGTTAGTCTTCGATGGTCGAACCGTTGCATCAAAACGGATGCAGCTGGTCCGATAGACGAGAAATCAACGAGTGCTATGCACTTGCACGGGGCGACTGCGAGCAGTCGCCCCATGTTTTTTCCAAAAGTTACCACCCAGAATCGCAGTTGGCACAGTTCTTTCGGGGAACTTTGAGGCAAGTCGCTGCCTACTATCTCGGTATGTTTCACAATTCCATGAGTACAGCAATGCGACGTGTTCGATTCGTTCTCGTGGCCTTTGTGGCTGCAGCCACAGCGAGCTTCGCCCAAGTGGGAAGCTTGATCAACTACGGCGCAATCATCAAAGATTCTCTGCGCCTGGAAAATGCGGCTTCTTTTATTCGCCTTCCATCGGACGGGTCACTCCGCTGGGGTGAGGACAAGGTTGGAATGCTGGTAAGCCCTGGCTTGACAGTTTCTCGTACATGGACACTACCCGACGAAAGCGGTATCATCCTCACATCGGCGACAACGTTCAGCGGCGACGTCAGCGGCGCGTACAACAATTTGCAGCTTGGCAGTGGCGTGGTCGGTACGGCCGAGCTTGCCGACGGTTCGGTGACGGATGCGAAGGTGAGCGACGTTTCGTGGTCGAAGATCACGGGCGCACCGACGAGTTTTCCGCCGACAGGAAGTGCCGGTGGAGATTTGACGGGCACATATCCGAATCCCGCGATAGCCAACGATGCGGTGACGAGTGCGAAGATTGCCGACGGGACGATCACCGACGCTGACATCAGCAGCACAGCAGCAATAGCGGTCAGCAAGCTTGCAGCGGGCAGTGATGGGCAAGTGTTGACGACGGTTGGTGGAGTGCCGACGTGGTCGAGCGTGAGCATCACGGAGACTGATCCGGTGTGGACGGCAGCGGAGCCGAACTATGGGAACTTGACGCAGAACGAGACGGTGACGGGGACGTGGACGTTTAGCAATGCAATCAACGGCAGCATCACAGGGAATGCGGCGACGGCGACGGCATTGCAGACGGCGCGCAACTTTTCGCTTTCAGGAGATGTGACGGCGCCGGCGGTATCGTTTGATGGGACGGGGAACGTGACGTTGGTGACGACGCTTGCCGATGGTTCGGTGACGACAGCCAAGCTTGCCGACGGTGCGGTGACAGACGCGAAGGTGAGCGACGTATCGTGGTCGAAGATCACGGGAGCGCCGTCGAGTTTTCCGCCGACGGGAGCAGCAGGTGGAGATTTGACGGGGACGTATCCGAACCCGACGATAGCCAACGATGCGGTGACGAGTGCGAAGATTGCAGATGGTACAATCACCGACGCTGACATCAGCAGCAGTGCAGCGATCGCGGTCAGCAAGCTTGCAGCGGGCAGTGATGGGCAAGTGTTGACGACGGTTGGTGGAGTGCCGACGTGGTCGAGCGTGAGCATCACGGAGACTGATCCG
>BEHW01000004.1 GCA_002898675.1 bacterium HR20 | reverse complement strand
GCGTTGCGCGCACGCGTTGTGGACGTTCAGGACATTTTCGATGCTTTCGGTCATGGGGAGAAGTCGCCGCATGCGATCAAGGCATTTCTTCGGTATGCATCCGAGCAGTGGAGGAAACCCGCACCACGGGCAGTTCTCCTTGTTGGAGATGCAAGTTGGGATCCGCGGAAAGTCTCCTCGGGTGCGATCAACGACGATTTCATTCCCAGCTATGGCAAGCCGGTCAGTGACTACTGGTACACACTCCTTGACAGCAGCACTCATCCAGCAATGAGTATTGGTCGCTTGCCGGTGCGCACAGTCGAGGAGGCACAAGCCATCGTGGATAAGATCATCGAGCATGATACGATGCCGTGGCAGCGCTGGCAAAAACAGTTTCTCCTCATCACCGGTGGTGCTAATCCCGATGAGCAGCTTGACTTCTACCAATCGGTCGTGTATTCGCTGCTTCCGCTGCTGGTTGATCCATACCAGCGCGCTCTCTGCGCTGATACAACGCTCGTCTCGCTCTACGCTGGCACTGCAAGTGGTGCGCCAATTCCAGCAGCGATTGTCAACCGCATCAATAGTGGTGCAGTTTGGGTCAACTACATCGGGCATGGGGCGCCCCGTACTCTCGAAGTCGGTGGTTGGGAGCCAGAGCGACTGGCCAACCGCGGTCGCTACCCAATTCTTGCAAGCTTTTCGTGCCAAATCGGTGCATTCGCCGAGCCAAGCATCCAAGCGCTCGGTGAAGATTTTCTCACCGCGCCAAATGCAGGAATGATTGCAGTTATCGCAACAACGGGATTTGGGATTCGCTCCTATGACGACATCGTCAATAGCGGCATCATTGCAACGATCGCACGAACACGTCTCCGTACACTCGGGGACTTGCTCAATGCAGCAAAACAGTACCTCAACGATGGTTCGCAGCTTGCGATCAATACAGCGATGCAAACGACGCTGCTCGGCGATCCTCTGACGCGGGTTCCACTCGATACGGTACCGCACCCGGTGCTCGATCGTTCGACGCTCTCGATTGCGAGCGTTCCACCAGCTCCGGTTCTCTCTGCCGATGCTGACAGTGTCCGTATCGAAGCGACAGTGTTCAATGCAGGGGTCCATAGCGACTCGACAGTTGAATTCCGCATTCTGCACATTTACCAGCAGCGCGCCGATACCGTGATGCTCAGGCTCGATGGACTCTGTTCTCCCGAACGCATCACGTTTACGTTGCCGATTCATCGCATGCCTGGCGAGCATGTGCTGTCGGTAACAATCGATCCGAACGGAACGCTCGGTGCACGCTTCGACACCGTCACGATTCCGTTCTACGTCTATGGCGAGCAACTGCTCGCGGTAGAACCCCAGCCAGGTTGGGATGTCTCGCCACGCGATACAGTCGTTCGGTTCCTCAATCCACTGGCTGTGGCCGGGTCGTATTTCTACCAGGCGCTCCTGCTTTCCTCGACTGGTGATACGCTTGCAACAAGTGAGCAATCGCCAGTTGAGCAACGCGCAACGCATTGCCAATGGCGTATCCCGATCACGATGCAGCCAGGGCAGGAGTACCGCATTCTCCTGCGGGCATTGAACATCGCAAGCCAAACGTGGACGCCGTGGCTTCGCATACCGGTTGTTGCTCGTGATAGCGTCCACATCGGACAGGTCGAACATCTCCAGGGACAGCCGAGCTGGTCCGAGAGCGTCTGGGATAGCCTTTCACTGCAGTCGGACGGCTCGCTTGCCTTTACTACGTCAGTGAATATCGAGCTGATGTCTGCCGGTGGGTATCAAGAACGCCGCAGTGATACGCTCGTTGTGGTCGCGCAGCCGGGCTATCGCCTTCGGATCGGCGGGGTCAACGTTGCATCCGAGCGGAGCGACGAAACAGGTGTGCACCTTGCCGTCATCTCTGCACGTGATGGAAGTGTCCGCGCTGTCCGATGGTTTGCAACCTGGACGCAATCTCCAGTGCCTCGGAGTGCGGGTGGGCCAGCTGAGCTGGCGGCATTTCTCCGCGATTCAATCGCTGCTGATGAGTATCTGGCCATGGTCTCCTGTGGTCAAGCATGGGGACTACAATACGCACAGTACGCTTCGTCTGTTGCCGAAGCGCTTGCACTCTACGGTGCCGATAGTGCCGCACTGCTCAGCGGCAGTCGTTCGTACCTTTTCGTAGGCATGCGTTCATCCAGTCGCCCGCTGGTTGCCGAGCGCATTGGAAATCAGCAGCATTGGCAAGGCGGAGATACACTCCTGTTGCGAGCAGCGTTGCCGCTTTATCCACAACAGGCGACTCTCTACTTGCCAGTTGCTGGTCCAGCCGAGCAGTGGCAAGATGTGCGGATTGATCGCCAGTGCGTGCGATCGCATCTGCGGCTGGAAGTCTATGGCGGTGCAACCGCTGATCAAATCTCAACGCTCATCACTGCTGCCGACACCAGCGAGCTTTCGCTGGCTGATGTTGATGCTGCGCAGTATCCATTTCTGCGCATCGTCGTGCGACTCGAGCGCGATGGAAGCGATGATTTTTCGCCATGCGCGATCACACGTACTGTGCTCCGTTACCGTCCGCTTCCAGAGCTTGCTGCAACGCTCGAAGCCAGCGACACTACACCACTGCGCGGTGATACCATCGCGCTTAGGGCACGTGTGGTCAATCTGGTTACGCGTAGTGGCGTGCGCCAGACGGACGTTCGCTGGATGCTGCGTGATAACACGGGAGCGCTGATTCCAAGCGAAACGCTTCCATCTAGCTCGAGCACGCTTCTTGTCGGTGATACAGCACTCAGCGCTCTCCTTGCAACGACTTCGCTGCCAAATCAATGTACCGCAGCGCTCGCGATCGAAACGCCTCGGGATCTTTACACATTCAACAACATCGCAGACCAGCCACTGATAATCAGGGCAGACCAAACGCCGCCGGTGGTTGTTGCGATTGCCGATGGCAGCGTGCTTGGGGATACAGCGTATGTCGCAGAGCATGTCAACCTTGACATTGTCATGCTCGATTCTGCACGGGTACCTATCACCGACTCTACGGCACTCACGGTGCGACTCAACGGCGCACTTCTCCAGCGTGTGGCAGAATCACTTGCGTTCTATCCAACTTCTTCTGCACTGCTCCGGTGGGCAGAGTATCCTCTCGCGCGTGCTGGGCTCTCGGCAAGCGTGACGCTCGAACAAGGGGTGAACGTCCTCATGGTAACGGCTCAGGATGCAGCCGGGAATAGGACATCATCCCGCTACGTACTCATTGTGCCCGATGCACTCACACTCGAGGATGGAAGTGTTGCACCTAATCCTGCGCAAGAGAACGCTCGTGTGAGCGTTCGTTACCGTGGTTTCCAGCAGCGCGTCGCTGCGTGGCTGGAGCTTTACGATGCCCTTGGTCGCCGCGTCCGCTCCGAACGAGTGCAGCTTGTCAATGGCGCGAACACGATTGCGCTTCCGCTCGAAGACCAATCCAGCGGAGGGCAGTTGCAAAGCGGGACGTACTTCTGGCGACTGTGGCTGGAGCCGGTTGGAAATAGCCAGGCAATTGGGGGAATGATTGTCGTGGTGCGTTGACCCTGGGGGAGATGCCACCTACCGAGATGCCTTGGCAAGAGCTCGGTATCTTTGCACCTGCACGACATGTTGTTCAGCGTTTTGCGTATGCAGCGACACTTCGATCGTCACTATGACCCTTCGACTGTCGAACGCTCGTGGTATTCCGAGTGGCTTCGGCTCGATCTGTTCTCGTGCCCAGATGAAACCGATCGCCCGCGTTACAGCATTTTGATGCCACCACCGAATGTGACCGGTGTGCTGACGATGGGGCACGTGCTCAACAACACGATACAGGACCTTTACATCCGCTATCACCGCAAGCTTGGCAAAGTTGCATGCTGGTTCCCAGGACTTGACCACGCCGGCATTGCAACCCAAAGCAAGGTCGAAGCTGAAATCTTCCGCACAGAAGGGAAGACTCGGTGGGACTTAGGACGAGAGGAATTTCTCAAGCGTGTCTGGGAGTGGAAAGAACGCTACGGCGGTATTATCCTCGAGCAGCTCCGCTCGCTTGGGATCTCATGCGATTGGAAGCGGACGCTCTTCACGATGGATGAAAGTGCATCGAACGCTGTCCGCGAAGTCTTCATCCGCTTGTTCGATGCAGGGCTGATCTACCGCGGCAAGCGGATCATCAACTGGTCGCCGCAATTGCAATCGGCACTCTCCGATGAAGAAGTCGTCTATCGCGAAGTCGAGGATACGCTCTATACGCTGGCGTATCGGCTCGAGGGCTCCGAGACCGAGTTTCTTCCAGTTGCAACAGTCCGTCCGGAAACGATTTTCGGCGATGTTGCTGTTGCGGTGCATCCAGAGGATGAGCGCTACCGGCATTTTGTTGGTAAGCGCGTCCGCGTGCCGCTGACCGAGCGTTACGTTCCTATCATTGCCGATCGGTACGTTGACCCGACGTTTGGGACCGGTTGCTTGAAGATCACCCCTGCGCACGACCCGAACGATTACGAGATCGGCGTTCGTCATGGCTTGCCGGTGCTTGTCTCCATCGGACCGGACGGACGACTCAATGACGTCGCTGGCCGCTACAGTGGCTTGGATCGCTTCGAAGCGCGACGGCGAATCGTCGAGGATTTGCGTTCGGAAGGTCTGATCCTGGCAGAAGCACAGTATCGCCACAACGTCGGCTTTTCTGAACGTAGCGGCGAACCGATCGAGCCGTACTACAGCGACCAATGGTTCGTGCGCATGCAGCCGCTTGCTGAGCCTGCCTTGGAAGTTGTCCTCAATGGCACGATCCGCTTTTTCCCGGAGCATTGGGTGAAGACCTACGAGCACTGGATGCGCAACATTCGAGATTGGTGCATTTCGCGGCAACTGTGGTGGGGACATCGCATCCCGGTGTACTACGCGCCCGATGGACGCTATACTGCCGCTCGGAGTATCGAGCACGCACGCGAAAAGCTGGGGCTTGGACCTGATGCAGAACTCTGGCAGGATGAAGACTCGCTCGATACGTGGTTCTCGTCGTGGCTGTGGATGCTAACGACGATGCGGTGGCTCCACGACGGCAAGACCGAAGAGACACCGATCATGCGGACGTACCTCCCGACGGACTTGCTCGTTACCGGGCCGGACATCATCTTCTTCTGGGTGGCGCGCATGATTATGGCCTCGCTCTATTTCCGCGGGGTTATCCCGTTTCGGGATGTGTACTTTACGAGCATCATCCGTGACGACAAAGGGCGCAAGATGTCTAAATCGCTCGGGAATTCGCCCGATCCGCTTGCGCTCATCAGCAAGTATGGCGCCGATGCAGTGCGGTACACGGTGCTCTACCTGGCACCAGTTGGGCAAGATGTGCGCATCACCGTTGACCCGGTGACGCAAGACGCACCACAGATGGAGCTCGGGCGTAACTTCGCCAACAAGCTGTGGAACGCTGCGCGCTTTCTGGCACTCAAAGCAGATGACATCGGCGTTGGAGCGGAGCGCTCGCCACTGCCAGCAGAGGAGGAACTGAGCATTGCCGAGCTGTGGATACGCTCCCGCTTGCATGCAACGATTGATGCTGTACGCGATTGCCTCGAACGCTACCGCATCAACGAGTACGTCCGCGCGCTGTACGACTTTTTCTGGCATGACTACTGCGACTGGTACATCGAAATGCTCAAGCAGCGACTCGATGCAACCAATCCAGTAGAGCGAAAGCAAGCACTGGTGCGGTTTGCGCTCAGCATCTTCGAAGATGCGCTCGGGTTGCTCCATCCGCTCATGCCGTTTGTGACCGAGGAAATTTGGCACCGCCTGGGGATGCGCTCGCACGAGGAATCGCTCTGCACAGCGCTTCTGCCGGCATCCAACCCAGCTTGGCGCAATGAGCGTGTCGAGCAACAGATGGCGCTCCTGATGCAGATCGTCGAAAGCTTCCGGATGCTCAAAGCCACAGCCAGCGCAAAGCCAAACGAGCAACCGCCTGCGTTCATCCGTGCTACAGCAGATTCCGTTGGTGTGATCGACGCCCATCGCGTTCTCATCGGCTCGCTGGCGCGGATTGGTGAGCCAGCAATCCTTCCCGCTGATGATCCAAAGCCGAGCGGTGCCCTCTCTGCGTTGGTACGCGATATCGAGCTGTACTTGGTCGTCGGCGACCATGTGCTCGATCGTGAGCGCCAGCGCTTGCTCGCAGAGCGACAGCGGCTCGAACACCTGCTTTCGCAGACACGTGCGCGGCTATCGAACCCACACTTTGTCGAACGCGCAAATCCAGATGTCGTCGAGCGCGAACGCGCCAAGGAAGCCACGCTCGCCGACGCGCTGGAGAAAGTCCTCGCAAGTTTGCAGTACCTTTCGGAGACATCGTGATGCACGAGGTGTATCTGTGCACTCCACTTCGAACGCCGGTCGGGAAGTATGGCGGTGCGCTCAGCTCCATTCGCCCTGACGACATGGCAGCACTTGTGCTTCGTGCTGTTGTCGAACGCGCTGGCATAGATCCCGCTGCGATTGATGACGTCATCATGGGCTGTGCCAATCAAGCGGGCGAAGACAACCGAAACGTCGCGCGCATGGCGGTCTTGCTGGCGGGATTTCCGCATCGTGTGCCAGCGGTGACGGTCAACCGGCTCTGCGCCTCGTCGTTAGAGGCAGTCATTGTTGCAGCGCGCGCAATTCGAGCTGGGGAGGCTGATCTCATCATCGCAGGTGGTGTCGAGTCAATGTCGCGTGCGCCATACGTGCTGCCCAAGAACGTGAGCGGCCGCGCAAGCTTTGGAAACCTGATCGCCTACGATACGGCGCTCGGCTGGCGCTTTCCCAATCCAGCGATGGAAAAACTTTTCCCACTCGAAACGATGGGCGAGACTGCGGAAAACGTCGCCGAACGCTACCACATCAGCCGCGATGACCAAGACGCGTACGCGCTTGCCTCGCACCAACGGACGCTGGCAGCATATGCGGATGGATTTCTGCAGGAGGAAATTCTTCCGGTAACCGTTCGCGACGAAAAAGGCAATACCACAACAATCGAACGCGACGAAGGACCACGCCCGGATACGTCGCTGGAAAAGCTCGCCAAACTTCGTCCTGCGTTCCGCCCGAATGGAACGGTGACGGCAGGGAATTCATCGTCGCTCAACGATGGTGCGGGCGCGCTCATCGTCGCCAGTGAAGCGGCTGTCAAGCAGCACAATCTCCGTCCGCTGGCACGCTACGTCGCTGGCCATGCAGCAGGCGTTGATCCGCGCTTGATGGGGATCGGACCAGTCGAGGCTATTCCTGGCGCACTCCGGAAAGCCGGCATTTCGATCGAGGAGGTTGACCTGTTCGAAATCAACGAGGCGTTCGCTGCGCAGGTGCTTGCCTGCCAGCGTCTGCTCAACATTCCACTCGACCGACTCAATGTGTTCGGAGGAGCGATCGCAATCGGGCATCCGCTCGGGATGAGCGGCGTTCGCATTCTTGGGACACTCATCCGCGGTTTGCATCGGCGTGGCGGACGCTACGGTGTCGCTTCGCTGTGCATCGGCGTTGGCCAAGGGCTTGCTGCTGTGGTCGAACGTGTCTGAACGTTTCCAGATGACGCCGGAGGATCGCTTAGCTGCAGTGCTCGGGCGCGAGCATGTTTCAACTGCGCTGCTCGATCGTGTGGCGTACTCATCCGATGCAAGCCTCTATCAACTCATTCCACGCGCCGTTGTACGGGTGCGGAGCATTGCCGACGTCCAAGAGCTGTTCGCCTGGAGCCGTCGCGAGCGCGTGCCAGTGACGTTTCGCGCTGGAGGGACCAGTCTTTCGGGACAAGCTGTTACAGACAACGTTCTGGCAGTGGTCGAGGGGTTCGACACATTCCACGTCGCGCCTGATGGCAGCAGCGTTACCGCAGGCTGCTCGCTGCGCGGCGGATATGTCAATGCACGGCTCCGCCCGAATCACTGTCGCATCGGTCCGGACCCTGCTTCGATTGATGCGTGTACGATCGGCGGTATCGTAGCCAATAACGCAAGCGGGATGTGCTGCGGCATTGCGCAGAATGCCTATCACACGTTGCGCGGAATGACGCTCGTTTTACTGTCGGGCCTTGTCCTCGACACGCGCGACATTGCCACAGCTGATGCACTCCTTGCTGAGCGGGAACCTGCACTCTATGCCGGGCTTGCCTCGCTGCGAGATGCGATCCGTGCTGACCGTGAGCTTAGCGAACTGATTCGCCACCGCACGCGCCTCAAGAACACGATGGGCTATTCGCTGGCTGCGTTTCTCGACTACGATCGGCCGGCGGACATTCTCCAGCACCTGATGGTTGGCAGCGAGGGGACGCTCGGATTCATCGCCGATGTAACGCTGGCGACAGTTCCTGAGCCACCGTTTGCGGCTACACTCCTTGCTGGGTTTGACTCCATAGCTGCTGCGTGCGATGCAATTGCTCCCTTCGATGACATCGGCGCAGTTGCCATCGAGCTGATGGATGATGCCACCCTACGGGCAATCCGACGGTATGCGAGCAAACACGAGACGATACGTCTGCCACAGTGCGCGGCGCTCCTTGTCGAATGCCGAAGTGCTGATTCTGCACACGCAAGCGAGCTACGTGCGATGCTTGCCCGTGTTGCGCAGCAGTGCAATGCACGCGAGCATTACCTCGCCGCTGATGACCGCGAACGTGCCGTACTCTGGCACCTACGCAAAGGCGCAATGCCAAGCGTCGGTGCAGCGCGCAGACCAGGCAGTGCCCTCATCAACGAAGATGTGGCATTTCCCCGCGAGCACCTTGCTCGTGCAGTCGGCGATCTTGGAGCGATGCTCCACGAACATGGATTTGCCGATGCTGTGATCTTCGGGCACGCTCGCGATGGCAACATGCATTTTGCCTTTTCACTCGACTCCAGTGCGCTCGAGCGGTACGAGGCATTCATGGATGCGCTGGCAACACTTGTCGTGGAGCGGTACGATGGCTCGTTGAAAGCCGAGCATAGCACCGGACGGAACATGGCGCCCTACTTGGAGCAGCAGTGGGGAGCAAAAGCAACGGCAATCATGTGGCGCATCAAGGAGCTCTTCGATCCGGAGCACTTGCTCAATCGTGATGTCGTGCTCTCGCGTGATCGGAAGCTCCACCTGCGGAACATCAAGACGCTACCGCCGGTGCATCCGCTCGTGGAGCGATGCATCGAGTGTGGATTTTGCGAGCGTGTCTGCCCATCGGCAGGATTGACGCTCTCGCCGCGTCAGCGCATCGTAGTACTGCGGCAGATCGAGCGCTGCCGCAGCGCTGGGGATCGCGATGCACTGCGGGTTCTCGAACGTGACTATCGCTACGCGGGCGAAGAAACCTGCGCAGCCGATGGTCTGTGCATGCTGGCATGCCCAGTAGGGATTGATACCGGTCAGCTGACGCTCGCGCGGCGTGCAACGCGGCGGCTTCCGTTTGGAAAAGTGATTGCAGCCAGATTCACCCGCGCATGGATTGCGAGTGTCGGTGCAGCGCTCACCGCAGCACGGCTGGCTACGCACGTTCTTGGCTCCGAACGACTCTACAAACACACGCGTTGGCTTTCGGAGCGCATCCATACTCCAGTCTGGCTTCCGACGATGGGCGTGCCTGATCGCATTGCATCACATCGGAGCAATGCTGCACAGATGGTGTATCTGCCGTCGTGCATGGTGTGCTTTGGTGGAAGGACTGGGGACACATCAGTTTCGGAAGCGCTGTTTGCGCTCGCACAGCGAGCCGGAATGCCGATTGCTGTTGCATCATCTGCTGGGAGGGTCTGCTGCGGTCAGCCGTGGCACTCCAGTGGTGCAGAGCATGCATTTCAACGAGTGCAGGCCAAGTGGCTCCAGGCAGCGCATTCTGCTAGCGACAGTGGACGAATCCCGGTTGTGCTCGATAGCTCTTCGTGCGCTCTCTCCCTTCGGCGGACGCCATCGGAGCTTCGAATTCTCGATCCGGTCGAGGCGATGATACAACTTGCACCGGCAATTGCACAGCGTGTTCGTCGGAGGTATCGTGTTGTCCTGCATCCTGGTTGCTCGCTCGAACGACTCGGGCAGCGTGAGTCCCTTGTTTGTTTCCTTGAACAACTCGGATGCGAAGTCATCGTCCCACTCAATGCAGGCTGCTGCGGAGTAGCAGGGGATCGCGGCTTGCGGTATGCCGAGCTTCCTGCACATGCGCTTCTGCGGGAGGCAGCCGAGATCGCCAGTATTGATGCGGACTTCTACATCGCGGTCAATCTCGCATGTCAGTGGCAGTTGGCGCACACGACGGGAAAGCCCTTTCTGCACCTGTGGGAAGCGCTCGAGCAGATGAGCCGATGAGATTGCCACCGCCCCTTGATGAGCACTACCGACACTTTGCACCTGCTATTGAGCAGCGATTGGAGGAGTTCAAGGCGCCAAAGAGCGAACACGATGTTTTCTATGAGTTCTGCTACTGCATTTGCACCCCGCAGAGCAAAGCGCGCAATGCTTGGCAGGTTGTCGAACACCTCCGTGCGGCGCAGTTCTACGAGCAGGGGTTCGATCCGACGCCTATCCTTGCCGATCGTGCGCACTACATCCGATTTCACCGCACAAAAGCGCGTCGTCTCTTTGCACTTCGCACACAGTTCGGCGCGATCGGCACTGCACTTGCGCAGCAATCAACCTCCCAGGAGCTACGGCGGTGGATTGCGCAAAATGTCGCGGGTTTTGGATTCAAGGAAGCAAGCCACGTCCTCCGCAATCTTGGGCGCTTCGACGTCGCAATTGTTGATCGGCACATCCTCCGCAACCTTGTGCGCTATGGTGTTCTCGCATGTGCAGCGCAACCACGGACGGAAGCGCAGTATCGAGTAATCGAACGTGCATTTATGAATTTCGCGGGCACGTGCGGTATTGAACTTCAAGCACTCGATCTTCTGCTATGGGCAATCGAAACCGGCGAGGTTCTCAAGTAGCGGCCAATGGTATTGCCGTGTACGTCACCAAACAATGCGCCTACGTTCACCCCGATGGCGAGCGGTGCCGTCGGCTAACGACGTTGACGCATCCATACTGTGCTCATCACACGCGCCATGTCCATGGTGTTGAAGTTCGACCTTCGACGATCCCCGGCGCTGGCTTGGGACTGTTCGCGGTGCGGAGGATCCCCAAGGACACGTTCCTGTTTCACTACGATGGCGATCGGCTCTCTGTCGCAGAGTACAGCGAACGCTATGCGGAGCTTGGCTTCGGACCGTACGCGATCGAACTCAACCACCGCACCGTCATTGACGCATACCGCACCGATGCAGGCATTGCACGGTTCATTTGCTCGTACCATGGCTCCGGCCGCAAACCGAACGTACAGTATTTCAGCACGGGGAAGTGTGTCGAAGTCTGGACAATCCGTACCATCGAGCCAGGCCAGGAGCTGCTTGCAGACTATGGGGAGGAGATGGCAAAGGCGTTAGGACTTCTGCGGTAGCTGGACGCCGTGCTGTTCGTAGGCGCGTGCGATCATCGCCTGGATGCGCTCGGATGGGAGCACAACCTGCGTTTGAGTCCCACGTGCGATTTCGATTGCTCCAGCACGGGCTGAAAGCGAGCAAATGATCCGATTGCCGTCGCATTGAGTCACCGTAGCAGTGATGTCAACTCTCACACCGAGAGGACACATGTTCCGATGTTCCAGCTCGATGCCGGCACCGAGCGCATTTTCGCCCTCGTCGAAGTAGGGTTCGATTGCTTTCCGTGCTGCAACCTCTGCATGGTAAGCAAGCCAGAAGGTCGAGTAGAGCGGATGAATCAGTCGTCCATCGAGCGATGCTGCCATGTCTGGTGTCGTGGTGACCGAGATTGTCACGCTGCTGGAGCGAACATCGTCTTTCACTGCGGCAGAGTCGAAAAAGTGAACCTAATTTTGTAGCGATGCGAGCTTCGATTTTCACCTTCGGGTGCAAGCAAAACTACGCGGAAAGTTCCGCGATTGCCCGCCAGCTCGAGCAGGCAGGGTACCGGATCGTTCCGTTCGGGGAAGAGGCCGATCTCGTTGTCATCAACACGTGTACGGTCACTGAAACTGCCGATAGAGAATGTCGTACGGTTGTGCGCCGCACGCTGCGGCGTTCGCCCGATGCGACAATCGTTGTCACTGGTTGCTACGCGCAGTTGCAGCCTGAGGAGATTGCGGCAATCGAAGGGGTGCGCTTGGTGGTAGGGAATGCCGAAAAGCATCAGCTCGGCTTGCTCGTCGAGCGTGCACGGAGTGCTCCCGCTCCGATGGTTATTCGTACCGAGGATCTGCGGTCGCAGGATGTGCCATTTACAGCGGCGGTGTTCTCCGAGCATGATAGCCACACGCGGGCATTTCTCAAGCTGCAGGATGGATGTGACTATTCGTGTTCGTTCTGCACGATTCCGCACGCGCGAGGCAAGAGTCGCTCAATGCCGTTCGAAGAAATTCCCCAGCATGTTCGGCGATTGGTAGAGGCAGGCTACCGGGAGATTGTGCTCACCGGCATCAACCTTGGTGAATACCGTGGATCGAAGGGGGAGCGTCTGCTGGATGTGCTCGAGCTTTTGGATTCGCTTGAGTTTGAGTGCCGCTTTCGCCTGAGCTCTGTCGAGCCAAATCGCATGCATCCGGCGATCATCGAGTTCATCGCACAGCATCCGAGCATTTGTCCGCACTTCCACTTACCGCTGCAGAGTGGTTCGCCGGAAATCCTCCGCCAGATGCGGCGTCGCTACAAGCGAGAACTCTACGCCGAGCGAGTCCTTGCGATCAAGGAGCGGATGCCCCATGCATGTATCGGTGCGGACGTGCTAACCGGTTTCCCTGGTGAATCGGAGCGACACTTCGAAGAAACCTACCGCTTCATCGAATCGTTGCCAATTTCGTATCTCCACGTGTTTACCTATAGCGAGCGGGAGCTGACCGATGCTGCGCGCCGGCGTGACCAGGTGCCGCTTCGGATTCGCAAAGAGAGAACAGCGGCACTGCGCGCCCTCGGCCAGCAGAAGCGAGAACTTTTTGCTGCCGAAAACATCGGAACGCGCCGGAACGTGCTCATTGAGCAGCTTGATCCGACCCATGGTGGGTTTGTCGGCTACTCGGAAAACTACTGCCGCGTTGTTGTGCAGGACGCGCTGCCCGGCGCGCTGGTGGAGGTGGAAATCCTCCGATGCGATGGCGAGCTGCTCAGCGGAACAGTGCGTTCCTCTACTGAGCAGTCGCGGTACGTGGGTTTGCCGGTGCTTTCGCTTGGCGGATGAAAACGCTCGTGCTCCGTCTTGCCTATGATGGCACCGACTTTGTTGGTCTGCAACGGCAACCGAACGGACGGACCGTCGAAGGCGAACTTGCCAAGGCTCTCGAACGCATCTATGGAGAGTGCCCAACAATCGTCCCTGCTGGGCGCACCGATTCTGGCGTCCATGCGCGGGGAATGGTCGTGCACGTCCGACTTGGCAATGCTGACCGAATCCCAGTCGAGCGCATTCCGCGTGCACTCAACGCGCTCTTGCCAGAAGATGTTCGAATCAACGGGGTGCAACTCCGCAGCGATACGCAATTCCACGCGCGATACGACGCGCTCCGGAGGACGTACAGCTACTACTTGGCGCGCTGCAGTGATCCCCTCCGGCGGCGCTATGAGTGGCAGGTGCCATTCCCATTCCGCGACACTGCGCTCGAAGAGGCAGCAGCTGTCTTTCTTGGCACCCATGACTTTACGACCTTTTCGAAGTTCAATGCCGATCGGCGCTCGTACATTTGCACTGTCGAGCGTTGCAGTTGGCATCAGTGCGGTGGAGGGCGGTACCGGCTGGAAATTGTCGCCAATCGTTTTGTCTATGGCATGGTCCGCTGCCTAGTCGGAGCGATGCTCGATTGTGCGCGGGGTAAGCGCAGTGCAGCCGAACTTGCAGAGGCGCTCCACGCGCGTGATCGCCGGCGAAGCAGCCCGATTGCACCACCGCATGGATTGGTGTTCGAGTCTGTCGAGTATCCGCCGGAGCTTGGTGTCGTCTTTACTTCGGAGTGTGCTCAATGGTAAGGAAGCTCGTCCTTCGCGGGATCGTTGCAGTAGCACTGGCGCTTAGCGCTGTCACCTGTGGGATCAACATCTTCCCTTCGTCGTACGATGCGCAACTTGGTGCCAATCTCGATCAGGAGATCCGGAAGAATGCGCGCGAGTATCCAATTCTTCAGAACGAAACGGTCCGCACCGCGGTACAGAACATGGTCAGTGAGATCATCCGCTCGCCCTTGATCGAGTACCGCTCCCAGTTTCCATATCGCGTGACGATCATCAACGATCCAAACACACTCAATGCGTTCTGTACGCCCGGTGGCTACATCTACGTTTACACTGGCTTGATGAAGGCGGTGGACAACGAAGCCACGCTGGCAGCTGTGCTCGGTCATGAGATTGCACATGCAGAGCGTCGGCATGCAACGAAACGAATGACTAAAGCACTTGGTGCGCAGCTTCTGCTCGATATTGCCCTGGGAAAGAATACTTCCCGAACGACAGAATTGGCGGCGAATCTTTTCGTCGGGCTGGCGCTGCTCAAGAATAGTCGCGACGACGAAGCCGAAAGCGATGAGTACTCGTTCCGCTACCTTCAGTCCACACGCTGGTATCCGGGGGCATTAGGCTTTTTCTTCGAGAAAATCAAAAGCCGCAGTGGAGGTGCAATCGAGCGGCTGCTCAGCACGCATCCGCTTCCGCAAGATCGGATCGAAGCCAATGCAGAACGTGTCCGCAAAGCACAGCTGCCACCTCCGACAGAAGCAAACCTGCGGACTGTGCCGTACCAAGAACTCAAGCGGATGCTGCCATGACCGCACGGGAAAAGCTCTCGGCTGCACTCCAGGCAGTTGGCTCATACCTCTGCATTGGCATAGATCTCCATGCGCGGTATGTACGTGGCCGTTCAGCACAGGCGCTCATCGAGTGGGTAGAGCCGATTGTCGAGGTTGGTAGATCTCGGTGCATTGCGTTCAAGATCAACCTTGCATTCATCGAGGCACTCGGTGCGGAAGGGTGGAGCATGCTCGAACGTCTAGTGCACCTTGTCCCGGACGATCGTTTGCTGATTTTCGACGGTAAGCGAGGTGATATTGGCTCGACAGCGGAGGCATATGCTGCTGCTGCGTTCGAACGTTTTGGTGCCGATGCCGTGACGGTCAACCCCTACATGGGACGCGATGCCATCGAACCGTTCACCGCATATGCCGATAAGCTTACGTTCGCGCTCGCGCTGACCTCGAACGATGGCGCACGCGATCTGCAGTTGGTCAATTGCGATGGTGCTCCGATCTACCAGCGCGTGATTGAATCGCTGCTGGCGTTACCAGGGCAGGACCGACTCGGCTTTGTCGTCGGTGCGACGCATCCGGAGCAGCTTTCGCACGTGCGGCAGCGTGTCGGTCGCGATTGCCCGCTTTTGATCCCAGGCGTCGGCTCCCAAGGTGGCGAGATCGAGGCAGTCCGTTCGGCCAATGCTGGAGGAGTTGCGGCAGTCAATGTTTCGCGCGGAATTCTCGATGCCTATTGGGACGGTGGCGTCGAAGGCTTGCGTGCGGCGGTGGAACAGTACTCTCGGCTGCTGGCGGTGATATGAGTGACGCGCTTGACGACTTGCTTGCTCGCCATGAGACTGAACTTCACCGCGGAGTGCATCGGTGGATGAGCGAGCCAGCGCGAGTTCTCCAGACGACGTCTGGGAATCGTTTGCAGATTCTCTCGCCAGGGCATTACAACCCGCATGGTGGCCCCGATTTCGAGGACGCAGCAGTGCTTCTCGGTGGAACAGTACTCAGTGGAGCAATTGAGTTCGACAAGCGCCGCAGCTATTGGAGCGAACATCACCACGATACGCATCCAGCGTACAGTCGCGTGATTCTCCACGCGGTGTTGATTGATGATGACCCAGCGCGAAAAACCCCAGAAGCAGTCGTCATCCCCACCGATGAGCTGCTTTCACTGCTCAAGGAGGAGGAAGGAAGCTCAGATACTGTTTCTTTCGACGAACTGCAGAGTTACGCGCTGCTCCGGCTATTGCGCCAGAGCTCTGAGCACACCGAGTACTATCGTGGTCGGAGCGTGCGTGAAGGCTTTGTGCTCTCCGTGCGGGCATTCCTCGAACGCTATGCATCCAAACGGCGGCGTCCGCGGTACACTGCTGAGCAGTTCGATCGGTTGGTAGGCTGTGCAGCGCGGTCACCTCAGGCTGCGTTTTTGGAGCACATCGTTGCGGGGGTTCCGGGTTCAGTGCCACAGCAACTTTCGGCGCTCTGCGACCAGCCAATTGCCGGCGAAGGGCAGCGGTTGCGCAGTGAGATCGTGACCAACTGCGTCGTGCCATCGGCGTGTGTCCTTGCAGGTGAGCAGCTTCGCATTGGCGTGTTTACCTGGTATTGGAGCGCCCGGGCACGCAATCGCTATGCAGTGCTTGGTCGGGAGTTTCCGCACATTCCGCAGTCGTTTGTGTGGCAGCAGCAGGGAATGCTGGAAATGCTTCGTCACCGCACCCTGCCAGTTGCATTGGGAGAGGTCTTCCGCCAGTACAGCACACTCCTTGCGCTCGATTTCTATCGTGCAGCGCACGAGCCGCCCCTGCTCGAGGACGAGCGGTAGTAGCTGGTACGCTGAGGCGATAGGTGCCTGGCTGGGCAACGCATCTCCACGCGGTGGGGCGTCTATTTTTGCAAGCATTCGTCAAACCTGCTCTACAGCGTGAATGTCCACTTCGATGGTTTTGATCACCGGCGCAAGTGGTGAGATGGGGCATGCACTCATCGAGGCCCTTGCAGAAGAAGGAACCCCAGTTCTCGCAGCCGATGTGCGTCCACTACCGCATGAGCTTGCCCAGCGATGCGTGGCAGTCTTGACCGGGGCAGAAGGTGATGTCACCAGCCCTGCATTCGTCGAGCGTGCAGCTCAATTCCCGATTGGCCAGATCTTCCACCTTGCTGCTGTACTCTCGACAGCAGCAGAACGCGATCCTGTGCGAGCGCACCGTGTCAACGTGGATGGGACACTTGCTGTGCTCAGCTTGGCGCAGCAACGTGGAGAGCAGGTTCGGCATCCAGTACAGGTGATGTTCCCCAGCACGATTGCTGTCTATGGCTTTGGCTCACTCGAGGAAAAGCAGCGCGTTTCGGCTGTCCGTGAAGATCAAGCGCTCCATCCGCACACACTCTATGGCATTGCAAAACTTCACTGCGAACGGCTCGGAGAGTACTACACCAACCACTATATGCAGCTTGCCGGGGAGGCACGATGGGTTGATTTCCGTGCCTTGCGATTCCCTGGGCTTATCAGTGCAGAAACGCTTCCGAGCGGTGGTACAAGCGACTACGCTCCCGAGATGCTCCACGCTGCAGCCCAAGGGATCCCGTACCGCTGCTTTGTACGGCCCTCTACCCGCATTCCATTCATGGCCATGCCCGATGGGATCAAAGCACTCCGCATGCTTGCGGAAGCTCCTGCCGAATACCTTTCCCAGCGCGTTTACAACATCGGAGCGTTCGCGCCAACAGCAGAGGAGATCGCCGCGATCGTGCGCAGATACTTCCCTGATGCGGTGATCGAATACGACGTGGATGAGCGCCGCCAAGCGATTGTGGACTCTTGGTGCGCCGATGTAGATGATTCCGCGGCGCGGCGTGACTGGGGCTGGCAGCCAGAGTACGATTTCGAGCGTGCCTTTGCCGAATATCTGGTGCCGGCAGTGACTCGCCGCTACCGTCAGACCACACCAGTGCAGCAGTGACTAATGCCTAACCAACTTGCCGCAGAGCGCTCGCTCTACTTGCGACAGCACGCCGATAACCCTGTTCCCTGGATGCCGTGGGGAGAGGAAGCATTCGCGCGCGCCCGCCGCGAGCAAAAACTCGTCTTCCTGAGCATTGGCTACTCGGCATGCCACTGGTGTCACGTGATGGAAGAAGAGTCATTCGCTGATCCTGAGGTTGCTGCTCTTCTCGAGCGCTGGTATATCCCCATCAAAGTTGATCGAGAAGAACGACCAGACGTTGATGCGCTCTACATGAGCATCTGCCAAGCAATGACTGGCCAGGGTGGCTGGCCACTGACGGTTATTCTGACGCCGGAACGCGAGGTGATTTTTGCCGGGACGTACTTTCCAAAGCGTAGCACTCCATACCGGATTGGACTGATTGAACTTCTCGAACGTATCGCAGCGCTGTGGCAGCAAGACGGCCAGATGCTCCGCTCTTCCGCACATGCACTGATGGAACGCATCGCTCCGCACCTTCGCTCTGCACATTCGGGGCACATTACTGCAGGAACCATCACCGCAGCACTTGAGCAGCTCGATAAACTCTTCGATCGGCGGTATGGCGGCTTTGGCACCAGGCCGAAGTTCCCGATGGCTGCAGCGTTGTGGTTCCTTTTGATCGCAGGGCCTCGCACATCCACGCGCGCACTCGATATTGCAACGGCAACGCTCGAAGCAATGCGGTGGGGTGGTATCTGGGATCACGTTGGCTTTGGCTTCCATCGCTATAGCACTGATGAGCGGTGGTTTCTGCCACACTTCGAGAAGATGCTCTACGATCAAGCTCTTCTCCTGCTCGTGTATGCAGAAGCGGCACGCATCACGAAACGTAGACTCTTCGAGATAACAGCGATGGAGATTGCTGCGTACCTGGACCGCACGTTGCTCCTTGAGCATGGCGCCTTTGCTGCGTCCGAAGATGCAGATACCCCCGATGGCGAAGGTGCCTTCTACCAGTGGCGATACGAAGACCTTCGTCGGCTCATTCCATCGCACGAATTTGAGCGCATGCGAGCAATCTTTCACCTTTCCCCCGAAGGGAATGCACACGACGAAGCAACTGGCCAGCCAACAGGTCGAAATATCCTCTCTGCCGGAACGCGCACGGAGGACGTTCTCGAGCGCTTTGGAGGAACGCTGGAAGAATTTCTCGCGTGGTGGGAGCCACTTCGCCAACGATTAGAAACGGTGCGGAACAGTCGCGCACGACCCGCGCGCGACGAGAAAGTGCTCTGTGATTGGAACGCTCTGGTGGTTGCTGCGCTCGCGCGGGCTGGGAGGTTACTCCGACAACCAACGCTCATCGAGCGGGCGCGTCGCACGTGGAGCTACCTTGAGCGTGTGCATGTTCATGCTGATGGAACGTTAGCGCACTGCTCCTATAGCGGCGAGCCGGCTATTGATGGCTTCCTGGACGATTACGCATTCGCTGCATGGGCTGCACTGGAGCTGTACCACGCAACGGGAGCAAATGATTTCCTCGAGCATGTCGAGCATCTTCTGCACTCGATCACCGAGCGCTTCGTTGATGGCGATGGCATTGTTCGCACCGCAGCATCGGCAGATGTCCTGCCATTGACGGAGCCTTCCGATGGTGCGACCGTTTCTGGCATTGGGATTACCGCGCTTGTGGCCGCAGTGCATGGTGTCGTTGCAGCTAAGCAGACGTCCACGAGGCTTGCTGAGCATATCCTCCAGCGGTACGGCGGCAGTGTCCAGGAAAATCCGGTCTGGCATGCGACACTGCTCTGTGCATGGCTCCATGCGTCCGAATGCAGTCTGCTCGACATCGAATGCCCATCTGATCAGCGAGAAGAGCTCGAGCAGTTCCTTGCCAAGCACTACGATCCGCTCCGTATTGATCGTGTGGTCAATTACGCAGCGTCTGCGTTCCGTGCGCAGCGATGCAGGAACGCTGCATGCATACCGCTCACCTCGTGGGAAGAGTTCTGCCGCAACGTTCCATTGGGCAACCAATCAACACTGGAGGCATCGCACGAGCAATGATTCTTCTCGATGGGAAACGCATCGCCGCCGAGATTCACCAAGAGCTTGCCGTGGAGGTTGCGCAGCTCAACAGCAGAGGAATCGAGCCACACATCGCGCTACTCCTTGTCGGTGACAATCCAGCCTCGCTTTCCTACGTGCGTTCGAAAAGCCGCGCCTGCGAGCAGGTGGGCATACGTTCGACGGTTGTGCATCTTCCAGCAGCAACCTCGGAGCAGGAGATTCTAGCCTACATCGAGCAGTGGAACGCAGATCCAGCGATCCACGGCATCCTCGTACAATTGCCGTTGCCCGCGCATGTGCGGTCAGATACGATACTGCAAGCGATTTCTCCGCAGAAGGACGTTGATGGCTTCCATCCAGTCAACGTAGGGCGGCTTGTCGTGGGCCTTCCCGCACTGCTGCCGTGCACACCGGCAGGAATTGTCGAGCTGCTCCGGCGGTATCAGATTCGTCTGGCAGGAAAGCACGTCGTGATTGTCGGACGCAGCACGATTGTCGGCAAGCCACTGGCAAATCTGCTCGTCCAGAAAGCGCCGTGGGCAGATGCAATCGTGACGGTTTGCCACAGCGGTGCACCTGACCTTCGGCGCTACACGCTCGATGCGGATGTGCTCGTCGTTGCCGTTGGACGCGCCCAGATGATTCGTGGCGAGCATGTCCGCCAGGGCGCCGTTGTCGTAGATGTCGGCATCAATCGTCTCGAGGATGCGTCAGCGCCGAAAGGCTACCGCATCGTTGGTGATGTTGATTTTGCCTCGGTCGCAGAAAAAGCATCTGCGCTAACCCCAGTTCCGGGTGGGGTCGGCCCGATGACGATCGCGATGCTGCTTCGGAACACCGTCACTATTGCAGCAGGCACAGCATGGGAAAAGCCCCCGTTCCAGTAATTGTCCACGAGGACGAAGCAATCGTTGCGGTTGTCAAACCGCCCTCGTTCCACACGCTGCCGGACCGTTTTCGGCGCGACATCCCGAACCTCCGAGATTGGCTTCGCCAGCGGTATGGAGAAATTTTCGTTGTGCATCGGCTCGACCATGATACCAGCGGCGCGATGGTCTTTGCGCGCTCGGCGGATGCACATCGTCATCTTTCACTCCAATTTGAGCAGCACGCTGTGCAGAAACTTTACCATGCGGTTGTTGCAGGAGTCGTCGAGCAGGATGCATTCGACATTGACATTCCCCTGCTTGCCGATCCAGCAAAGCCAGGGAAGGTCATCCCATCAGCGCGCGGCAAGGACTCGCTTACCCGTGTGCGTGTACAGGAACGCTTCATGGGAGCAACGCTCCTTGCGTGCGAGCCGGTAACGGGGCGTCAGCACCAAATTCGCGTACACCTTGCAGCCATTGGGCATCCGTTGCTGGTTGATCCACTCTACGGCATCGGCGATGGCGTGTATCTTTCCGCCATGAAATCGCACTACAAAAAATCTCGCGGGGAAGAAGAACGCCCGCTGATTGCCCGCGCGACGCTCCACGCAGTTCAGCTTTCGTTTGTGCATCCAACGACGAATACCGAGTTCTCCATTGCCGCGGAGTATCCCAAAGACTTTCGGGCGCTCCTACAGGTGCTCCGTAAGTATGCCTCTGCTGCAGATGGGCGCAAGCCGCTCGATTGGACATTTGCTAACTTGTACACTGCAAACGACAGCAAGGAACGTTCATGAACGTTATCATTTTCGGCCCTCCGGGTGCAGGAAAAGGAACCCAAGCTGCACTGCTACGGGAGCGGCTTGGGATGGAGCATTTTTCTACCGGTGAAGAATTTCGCCGCCACATTACCGATGGCACCGCACTCGGACAGCAGATACGCGCCATCGTTGAATCAGGGGATTTAGTCCCTGATGCAATCGTACTCGATGTTGTTCGTGATGCGTTGCAGAGCGAGCGCTTTCGCAATGGCTGCATCTTCGACGGTTTTCCTCGGACGCTCGAGCAAGCCTACGCGCTCGATAAACTGCTGGCGGACTTAGGGCAGGCGGTGGATGCAGTGCTCACCATTGATGTCCCTGATGACGAACTTGTTCGGCGCATGCTCGCACGCGGTCGGAGCGATGATACCGAATCCGTCATCCGTGAACGGCTACGGATCTACCGCGAACGGACTGAACCGGTGCTGGAGTACTATCAGCGGCAGGGCAAGCTCTTCCGTATCCTGGGCAATGCGCCAATCGAACAGGTGCACCAAGAAATTCGCTCAGTTCTTTCGTCACTGGCGACAAAACAATGATGGTAGTGTTCAACATTTTACGAGCGATGGTGATGAAACGCGTTTTTCGATGCATTCAAGTTGTCGGAGCATTGAGTGTGCTCGTTGCTCCACTTGCCGCGCAGTACGACGCACGGACGATCCCGCTCTATCTGCGTCCGACCAGTGAGTTGGCCGAAGTCGGCTTCCGCAAGCCGACGTTCTGGATGAAAGCACCAAGCTACCCGCCAGGAACGGAAAAACACGTTTCCCGCTTCCAGAATGGATTGGTCTCTCCCGATGGCTTCCCAATTGCCAATGCGTGTGGTGGGGCGCCGTACGATCAAACAGAAACGTGGATCGCCGTCAATCCCCGCGACCCAAAGAACATCGTCGCCAACTCGAATGACATCGAGTACAACGGCGTGCGAGGGTATCGAATGACCGCGTTTGTCACCAAGGATGGAGGGAAAACCTGGACGCGAACGCTCCTGCCCAGCAACGCGAATATTGGCACACCTACTAACGGAGGACAAACAAACTTCGATCCCGCCCTTGCCTACGACGCCCAGGGCAACCTCTACTACGGCTACGGCTGGGCACGGCTCAAGCAAGATAACACCAACGGAGACAACTACGTCATCGTATGCAAGTCCACCGATGGAGGCATGACCTGGACGATGTTGCCCTACGTGTGGTACTACGAAGGACAAACGAATCCTCCGTTCAACGATAAGTGGCTCATGGCTGCCGATGATGATCCTGCTTCGCCCCATGCGAACAAAGTGTACATCGCCTGGACGCACTTTAGTCGGAACGAGCCGAACTACATCGCATTTTCTCGTTCGACTGATGGGGGGCAGAGCTGGGATCAGCCGCCGCTCCAGCTTGCGTTTGGGAGCATTCAGTCACCAATGCCGTGCGTAGGTCCGAATGGTATCCTCTACGTTGCGTATCGTTCGGGGGCCAGCGGCGCGCGGACCGATGCTATCGTCCGTGTCAGCACCGATGGCGGGTTCAGTTTCCGGCCAGCGAAGACTGCGCAATCAGTGCTTTCGATCGGAACATACAACTCCACGAACGGGCGCTATGAGCTCGCGCAAAAGCAGAACATGCGCATCAGTTCCTATCCTGCCATTGCGGTTGACCGCTCGAATGGACCGCGTCGTGGGTGGGTCTATCTCGTGCAAGCAGGTCGGCATATGACGACCCAGCTCCCTGGTGTGTACCTTGTCCGCTCGACCGATCAAGGAGAAACGTGGTCTTCGCCAATACGAGTAGACGACAACGCGCTCAACAACGACGTGTTCATGCCGGCGATTGCAGTTGATCCGTTGACAGGTGCGATCGGGGTTCTGTACTACAGCTCGCAGAATTCGCCTGATAACACCGGCGCGGATGCATACCTTGCTATTTCGCGCGACGGTGGTTCAACCTGGCGGCGCTTTCGATTGACACCGCAGACGTGGTACTTCCGATCGCCGAACACAGTCTCCCCGCAAGGAGGAAGTGGCGGAAACTATTGGGGTGACTATACGAGCATTGCTGCCTGGGGCGGGAAGTTCTACCCCTGCTTCTGGATGCCGGATTCGCCCAATGGTGCAATGTCAACAAACGATACCTACGTTGCGATCGTAACGCTCGGTCCTCGCCCGGTCGAGAATCTCCGTATTGCAAATACGTACCAAAATCCAACCCAAGCGGTGTTGACCTGGACAAATCCAACATCAACGATGCTCGGCGAGCCTATCGGTGATTATGTGCTCATTGTTCGCCGCGATGGCCAGCAGATTGCACAGTTACCCGCTGGAACCACCACGTACACTGACCAAGGACTCAACGATGGACAGCAATACACCTACGAAATCATCGTGCGAACGAGCGATGGATTGGAAAGCACACCAGTTGCTGCCAGTGTCTTTACCGGCGGTGCACTCGAGCCGATGCCTCCGACTGATCTTGTTGCCAAGCCACATGGAGAGGGCATTCTGCTTGAGTGGACCAATCCCACGATGCATGTTGATAGCTCGTACTTCCACGACTTCGATCGTGTGGTTATCTATAGCAACGGCCAAGCTGCCGATAGCATCAGTGTACCAACTGTTCAGGCTGGGGAGAAAAGCTCCTATCTACTCCGGCTTCCGACCAAGCAGTTCTACTGGATTTCGCTTCGTGCTGTCGGCAAGCGCGGTCAGACGGTGACCTATAGTGCAGTGACTCCGCAGGTGCTGGCCTACAGCGGTCCACCATTGGCCGATATTCAACTTCGATTCGATCGTGACGCTGCCGACACAGTTGCCTTCTACGGCTACAACGTCCGCAGTTCCGATGGGACGATCGTTCCCTCAAATCCACAGTGGAGCCGTACAAGCAGCCGCGCACTCTCGGCGCCGAACTCGCTGACCGATTCACCCAGCGGCAATTACATCCCTGGAACGACGAACACAGTCGTTCTGGCTCCCTTTGTCGTGCCTGCCAATAAAACGACGTTCTCCTTTGCGCACATTGCGCTGATTCGTGCAGCATCGTCCCATTATGGGAGCGTGCAGTACAGTACGGACTTCGGACGTACCTGGCGCTGGTGGGCAACGTACAATCGCTCATCTGTCCCAGAGTGGGGGAGCAATGCGACGATCCAAACAGCACCGTGGTATTGGGCGCACCATTCACTTGCCCAGCACGTCGGCGATACCGTGTACGTGAAGTTTGTGCTCGTTGCCGGCGCTATTGGCGCTGATGATGGCTGGTACCTCGACAACATTGGCTTGACTGATAGCGTAGCGAGTGTGGGCGATCCCCTCACTGCCGCCCAACCGAGTCTTGAGATCGCACCCAATCCCGCAAGTGATGAGATTACGCTGCGTCTTTCGACGCCGAACCCCGACAGACTGGAGCTAACGGTTGTAGATATGTTCGGTCGTCCCGTCGAAGGAGTGTGGGAAGCCTTTACAAATTCTTCAGTGACTCTCCGCTATAACGTAGCACCACTTCCTCCGGGTGTGTACTTTGGTCTTTGCGTCGGTAGCAGTGGAGTAACGGTAGAGAAGTTTACTGTCGCTCGCTACGGCGATGGAACAGAACCAGCAACACTCCCCGAAGCCGATTCTCTGGAAAATCGTGCTCGGGGCGGTTGTCCTTGCGGGCGTAATCATCTGGATTGCGTCAGTGCTCAATCTTGAGCATGTCTGGCAGACCCTTGAGCGGGTGAACTATCTGCTTGCACTTGCTAGTAGCGTTCCGGTGATTGCTTCGCATTGGATGCGTGCTCTTCGCTGGCGCACAATGCTCCGAGCAGTGCCGGATATGCCACCGGTACGCCTGCGGGATTTATTTTCAGCAGTGATGGTTGGATACACTGCAAACAACATCATTCCCCGAAGTGGTGAAGTATTGCGACCATATGTCCTGGCGCGGAGAGTAGGCGTCTCGAGCGCACTCGTTCTCGCCTCGGTCATTGCAGAGCGTATGGTTGACGTCCTGCAGCTTGCTGTTTTTCTTGTGCTCGCAGTGATGTTCCTCCCGGAGCTTACTGCCCAAGCATTACCGCAGTGGATAGTCGGGGAAGGATTGCGATCGTTGGCGGTGGGGGGGCTAATTCTGGTTGTTGTGATTGTCGCTCTTGGCATTACCTCGCTCGGAGAGCAACTTGTGGTGAGCATTGTCCGACTGTTCAAGCCTGCGATAGCTGAGCGTATCCGCGTAGTGTTCGATTCATTCCGCCGTGGCCTACGGATTATGCGACACGGTGGGGACGCCCTCCGCATCCTGGTTGAGTCGCTTGCAATTTGGTTTCTTTACGCCTTACCGCTGTGGATTGTGCTTTTGGCAGTGCCAATGTCGCTGCCACCCGGGGTGCACTGGACGTTCTGGGATGCATGCATCATCCTGCTCGTCGTTGCAGTCGGAACGACCATTGCACCGACTCCTGGCGCAATCGGTGTTGTCCACGCACTCGTTGCTGAAGCAATCAGCCGCCTTTATCAGGTGCCGTTAGAAGAAGCGTTTGTCTTCATCACCATTGCGCATGCGCTCAACTACATAAGCGTCATGCTCGTTGGTGGCGTTTGTGCAGCGCGAGAGGGTATCTCCCTGGCTACCGTTGTCCGTGCTCCGGCACTTTCTGAAACTGCACCGACCGCCATGCCTGGAACAAATGCTTGACGCGGTTCCGCTGGTATTTCCCCGTTGAGGTAACTGGCAGCGACTCGGCAAAAAGGACGACTTTGGGGCACTTGTGAAATGGCAGATGCTGACGGCAGTAGGTGAGGATCGCTTCTTCAGATGCTCCTTCAGCAGGAATCACAAGCGCGCCAACTTCTTCGCCGTAGAGGTCGTGCTCGAACCCAACTGCGATGCCCGCTTTGACTCCCGGAGCACGTGCGAGCACTTCATCAATCTCCAGTGGAGCAATGTTGACGCCGCCCCGAATGATCAGTTCCTTGATGCGTCCGGTGATGAAAAAGTACGGCATTCCGTTCGGTGCACGGACGAAAAATCCCTCATCACCGCTACGGAACCAGCCGTAAGCAAAGGCTTCTTCGTTCGCGCTCGGATTTGCGTCGTACCCTTTCATGACGTTCCAGCCTCGGATGACAATTTCTCCGCGTTCACCCTCGGGGAGCGGATTGCCCTGTGCATCGTGAATTGCCATTTCATTCTGTGGGATCGGTGCGCCGATGGATGGAAAACCGTAGTCCTGCATCCAGTGGCGATGCTCTTGAGTGCTCAGATCGAGTTCGAGGAAGCAAGAGTAGCACGTCGTCTCGGAAAGTCCGTAGCCGTGGATGATTGGGATGCGGTAACGTTCTTCGAAGCGAGCCGCCAATTCGCACGTGAGAGGACCAGCCCCGCAGATGATGTGGCGAAATCCTTTTTCGACAACTCCGCATGCATCAGCATCAGCTTCGAGCAAGAATGCCAGAAGTGTCGGTACAACCGAAACGATGGTGACGCCTTCTTGCTCGATGCGAGGGAAGAAGTGCTCCGTCTGGAATTTGCGATTGAGCACAACCGACGACCCAGCCAGAAAAGGCGTCACGTGAGTGACGATCGTCCCATTGACATGGTGGATCGGCAGAACGCACATCATACGATCGGCAGGCGTTATGCGATGCCAATCAGCAATGCCCTCGGCATCCGCGAGGAGGTTCCGCTGCACGAGCACGACCCCTTTGGGATTGCCAGTTGTGCCGCTGGTGAAAACCAAGAGTGCTTCGCTGTCGAGCATCGGGCGTGTTGCGTCCAGTGTGTGCGGCTCAGCGTTGGAGATCCGTTTGCTGTACGCAGCATCAACGGGGATGAGTTCGAGAGCGCAGCCAGCGGCGAATCGCTCAGCTCGCTGGAGGTATTCGGGACGACAGAGCAGAACTTTTGCACCGGAAAAGTCGAGGATGTACTTCAAGCGCGCGTCGTCTTCGGTCATGTTCAGCGGTACCACACATGCGCCCAGAAGCCATGCCGCAAAGTACTGTACGATCGTTTCGGCATGGTTGTGGGCAGCGGTTGCGATGCGGTCGCCGCTGTTGATGCCATGGGAGCGTAAGAAACTCGCTGTGCGGCTGGCACGCTCGATGAACGCTCGGTAGCTCCACTCCGTGCGTGATCCATCGTCGTCGTAAAAAATCAGGAACGTTCGGTCGGGGCTTGTCGAAAGCCGCTCTGCTGCAATCTGAGCGATCGAGTGGTACCGGAGCGAAGCTTGCTCTGGGGGAATTCCGCGGTTTGTTTGTGCACGGTGAATGCGTTCGCTCAGCAGAACCATCGGAGAATCCTTGCATTATTTTGCTCCTGCAAAATTCGCACCAGCGGAAAAATCATGCGCCGGTAGGCGTGGCGCTGGTATTTTTGTGCCGTTATGCGGCATTACCCTGTCGATCTGCGAAGCGATACTGTAACGAAACCGACCGAAGCGATGCGCCGTGCAATGGCCACAGCCGAGGTCGGCGATGATGTCTTTGGTGAGGATCCGACCACCAATCGCCTCCAGGAACGCGTTGCCGAACTGCTGGGGAAGGACGCAGCACTGTTTGTCCCAAGCGGAACAATGGGTAACCAACTTGCGCTCGCAGTCCAAGCCACTGCAGGCGATGAGGTCATCGTTGATCAAGAAAGCCACATTCTGCACTACGAGACCGGCGCACCATCACTGATTGCGCGTGTGCAGTTACGCTCGGCTCCACTGCAGGAGCAGCCTGCTCGTGCGTGTCAAGTACTCACCGATCTTGTTCGACCGGAGGCGTACTACTACCCACGAACGCGTGGCGTTTGCATCGAAAACACGCACAATCGCTTCAGTGGTGCTATCATGCCATTGGAACCTGTTCAGCAGATCGGCAGGTGGTGCGCAGAGCGTGGACTCTTCCTCCACTGTGATGGTGCGCGGTTGTGGAATGCATCGGTTGCGACGGGAATTCCTCCAGCAGTATACGCAGCACCATGCACGACGGTGATGGTGTGTTTGTCCAAAGGACTTGGCGCACCCGTTGGTTCGATAGTAGCCGGACCCGAAGATCTGATTGCGGAAGCGCGTCGGTGGCGCAAGATGCTCGGTGGTGGCATGCGTCAAAGCGGTGTTCTGTCAGCTGCTGGGCTTTACGCGCTCGATCAGCATCTGGAGCGTCTTGCTGAGGACCATCGCCGAGCAAAAGAATTCGCCCAGTCAATCGTGGAGGAGTTCGAATTGATGCTCGATCCACCGCCGACGAACATTGTGCTCTTCCGATCGCGTCGGGGCGTTGATACTGAGCATTTGCTTGAGCAGCTTGCAAGTAGTGGCGTCCTTGTTTCTCCTGGTCCTCCAGGATGGCTGCGGGCGGTTTTCCATCTCGACATCAGCGATGATGATCTCGCAGCAGCGATCGCGATGCTCCACCGCATCCATCGAGACCTTTGCGGAAAGCATTCGCTTGCGATGAACACCTAACGTGCGGTTCACATGACACATACCGTTGTTATTCCATCGGCGCAGCAGCGCGCAGAAAAGATCCTTGCAGAAGAGCGCCAACTCTATCGGCATGTTGTGCGCACTCGGGTCCGTACGTACGATGTTGACCGGCAGGGCATCGTCCATAATGCGGTGTACTTCTACTGGCTCGAGGCGGCGCGTGTGGAGTATTTCCGCGCTATCGGTTTGCCGATCGACCGTGATACGTTTGTGACGAAGCACCGCTTCGTCGTTGCGCATCAAGAGATTGATTACTTCGTCGCCGCTCAATTCGACGACGAGTATGAGGTCTATACGCGCATTCCGCTGGTGCGGCGTTCATCGCTCGTTTTCGAGCAACTCGTTGTGCTGGTTGAGGGTCCGTTGCTTGTCAAAGCAAGCGCTGTCCTTGTGCATTTGCATCCAGCAACGAACGCGCCAGAGCGAATTCCCGATTCCTACCGTACCCTCATCGCCGAGTACGAAGGCGATCGCGTTGTTTTTGCCAATGAAGCGTAGTACTGCACCAAGCGAGCGTCCGTGGCTTGGGCGTGAGGCTGCCGATAGACTGCTCGATGCGCGGAGCTGCCAGGAGCTGGCCGATCTGCTTGCACGTGCAATGGTCGCTGCGGGTGTGCAGTGGTGCGTCGCTGCAGTTGGGCGAATGCACCTCGTTCGTGTCATAGCGGAGTATGGACCTGCCCCGCCGGTTCCTGGCACTCTTCGTGTGCTCAGTAGCGGTGGGCAGCTATCCCTCGAGCTATCTCCAGTGTATCCGGCATACGTAACGAGCACGGAAGACATTGTGCTTGCTCTGATAGCTTCCGAGCAGAATGCAACAACCGATCTTCTCTGGCATGTTGGGAGGGCAATGCTGGAAGGTCTCGTGCAACGTCAGCGGTGCAGGGCGCTCGAGATCCAGTTGGCGCAGCGAACGCAGATGCTCGAGACGATTTTCGAGCTGGTGCGCGATGCCTCAGTAGAAATGTCGCGCGAGCGGCTGCTCCACATAGCGGGGTTGCGGTTGATGGCGCACGCTGCGACCAGCCGAGTGTTCATTGCACTGTTTGAGGGGGACGAGATTGCGCATCTGTGGACGCGTGGAGTTGTACTCGATGCTGCGGTTGGGCGGGCACTTCCACGAGATCTTTTGGTACAGCGTTCATCAGCGGAGTTTTCAGGCGAGCTCCATATGTGGCTCCAGGCTGAACGCATCGCACTCCTTGCGCCAATTGCTCTGCGGGAACGTGTGCTGGGTGTCGTTGGAATTGGGGCACGCTCTGACGGAAGCCAACAGCAGCTCGACGATGCATTCCTGACTGCGTATCTGAACGCACTCGCTGTTGCGATTGAGCAGCTTGCATTGCTGGAACGATTCGTCGAGCAGGAGCGCATCGAGCGTGAGCTGGCATTAGCGCGCAGTGTCCAACAGCGGTTGCTCCCCTCGCTCGAGCGAATGTGCAAGACCGGTGGCGCTGAAATTGCAGCACGCATCGAACCTGCACGCCATGTCAGCGGCGATTACTTCGATGTCATCGAGCGGAATGGTAGCATTCTCTGCACAATTGCAGACGTCTGCGGGAAAGGAATGGCGGCTGCGTTGATCATGGCACACTTGCATGCGGCGTTCCACCTGCTTGGATCGCAGCATGCCTCGCCGGCGGAGGTGCTTCGCCAGTGGAATCGTCTCCTGGTTCGTCACACGGAGCCAGGTTCATTCGTTACCGCTGCTATCATCGAACTCGACGCTCAGACTCGCACGCTGCGGTACGCTAATGCGGGGCATCCGTACCCATTTGTGCTCGCGCCGGGCGGCAACGCTGCGCTGCTCGATCGCAGCGGGTTGGTACTCGGTGTCGTCGAAGATGTCCACTACGAAGAGCATGTTCTCGAACTTTTGCCGGGAAGTATCGTGTGTCTCTACTCCGACGGAATTAGCGAAACGCAGTGTCTCGATGCTACAGAGTTCGGCATTGAGCGTCTCTGCAAGATCATCGAAGAGAATGCTGCTGCATCACTGGACGGTGTGGTCGAATCCATCTTTGGCGCAGTGGCAACGCTGCAAGCACCCGAAGCTACACCAGATGATCGAACAGTTGTTCTTCTCCGATTGGTAGCGTCATGATTGTGCGGTTGGAAGGAATCTTGCTCGAAAAGTCGCCAGCCTCCGCTGTCGTTGATTGTAATGGAGTTGGTTACTTTGCCAATATCTCGCTTACAACATCCGAACAGCTCCCGCACGTTGGTCAACGCGCAGTGCTGCATACACATTTGATCGTGCGTGATGATGCGATGGAGCTTGTCGGGTTTGCGACCCCCGCCGAACGGGATGTGTTTTTGCTTCTTGTTGGCATACCAGGAGTCGGGATGCGGACCGCACTGAGTATTCTCTCGGCGATGAGTGTTTCGCAGTTGCAGGAGGCAATTATCGCAAACAATTTACCCGTGCTTCAGCGAATCCCAGGGGTTGGGCGCAAGACAGCAGAGCGGCTTGTTCTCGAGCTTCGGGAAAAAATCGGCGCAATTGCTCCAGATCGTGACGGGCAGGTTCTGCCTGTGCTCGATGAGGCGCTACGTGCAATGGTTGTGCTCGGCTACAACCGTAACCATGCAGAGAAAGCACTCCGCACTGCGTTCGACCAATGTCGAGCCGAGGGCATAACACCAAGCGTAGAGCAACTGGTCAAGCTCGCACTTCGGCTCGTTCACAACGCGGCATGACCAATGGTGCTTATCATTCCTGCAATTGAGCTTCGTAATGGTCAGTGCCGACGATGCGTTCAAGGCCCAGCGGGGACGGAGGAATACTATACGCAGTTCCAACGCCACCCGGAACGTATGGCACAGCTCCTGCGCCAAGAGAACGCTCGGTCGCTCCACGTCGTTGATCTCGACGGCCTCGAATCCGGCATTCCATCAGAGGAAAATGCCCGTGCAATCGAGCGCATCGTGGATGCTGTGGACATCCCGATCGAGTACTTTTCGGTCTTCCGCACAGCTGATGAATGTGAGCGCTGGCTCCAACGTGGCGTCTATCGTTTGGTGATCAGCGAGTTAGTCGTCACTCATCCCGAAGCGGCTCGACGCTTGGTTGATCGGTACACTCCGTCACGAATCGTGCTTGGCGTACGGGCGCGAACGCGGCTCGTCAGCGTCGGAGGAGAAATGCTCCGCGATGTTGATCTTGCTCTGCGCGCGAAAGCACTTGGACTGCGACGAGTCATCTACAGCGACATCGAGTGGGAGGGAACATACATGGGACCAGATTTTGAGGTGATTACTCGTTTTGCACAGGATGTTCAGATGAGCATCACTATCGCAGGTGGGATTGATAGTCCTCAAGAGCTTTGGCGGTGCAATACGCTCCGCTCAGTCGGTGTGGATTCGGTCATCGTCGGGCGTGCGCTGGCAGAAAATCGTTTCCCTTGCCAACACATCTGGAGATTGGTTGAATCGCAGCTCGAAAAAAAATCGGGCGGTTGGCAAAAAAAATCTTGACAAGCGGCTATCGGCGTACTATTTTTGCCACGCGTTTGCAGTAGATGCAGCACTACTGCAGCTGAATCATTCCTTCATCTGTTCCTTTCATGCGGTACATGAGCTAAGCCTGCGGCGTAGAGAACGCGCACTGCGTTCGTGTCGCGCGCTATGGCTTTATTGGCGCCACTTCACTGTGGTTCTGAACCTTTGTATGGCGAACCAGCAGAGAAAACGCTCGCCCTCACCCGGGTGGTTCCTGACAGCCGCTGTCCTTGTCGGTGCGGTTGTAGCGGCAGCATTATTTTGGAACCGTCATCGTCCGCTCAAGACGGTCGAGCTTGACGGGTGGCAGCACGTTGCTGCCGCATATCGCGATTCAGTCGCAACAGCACTCACCGCAGGGCTTGCCAGTGGTTCGATCGTTCACTTACGCGATGCAGAGGCAATTGCCGAACGCTTTCCCTTCGTTTACCGAGCAAGCGCACGCCGAATCGGTTCGGTGTTGCATGTGTCGGTAGTCGAACGGGAGCCGCTGGCGCTCGTTGTAAGCAACCAGGGCCAACTCCAGTGGCTGACTGCAGATAGTGCATTGCTACCGTCGGGCGCGTACTACGGTGGGGCTATGCTCCCGATTGTCTGGTTGCGCGACAGTGCTGGTATTGCACCTGCGGTAGGTGTACTTCGCCTGCTTGCACTGCAGGAGCGCCTGGGAGCCTGCTGTGCAGAACTGCATGTGGACGCAAGCAAGAACATCACGCTTCGGCTCGAGCCGCCAGGCGTAACCGTCCTTCTAGGTCAGCCGACGGCGCTCGAAACGAAACTTGCGTATGCTGATTGGCTGATCGGTTCGCCGTGGTGGCGTCCCAATGTCCGTCGCGTTGACCTTCGATGGTCGCGGCGCATCGTTCTCCAAACGGAAGGTACCACCGCTGGTAGGGTGGATGTATGAACACAACCTACGCTGCTGCAAAGCGCTCCCAGCGCGGGCTTCGTGCTCGCCCGGACGCCATTGTTGGGTTGGACATCGGGACGACGAAAGTCTGCGTCATTGTTGCTGCGCCTGATGAGCGCACTGGGACGTTGACAGTCCTCGGTGTCGGGACAGCGGAGAATGCTGGCCTTGCGCGGGGTATCGTTGTCAACATCGAAAAGACGGTTCAGGCAATTGAGCAAGCCATTGAGCAAGCCGAGACAACATCTGGCATTCAAATTGAGCGGATCATCGTCGGTATCGCCGGCGACCACATTCAATCTTTCCAAAGTCGAAGCGCGGTTGCTGTGTCAGGGGCAGGACGCGAAATCAGCCGCAGCGACATCGAGCGTCTGCTCGAGGATGCACGAACGGTCGCATTGCCGTCCGATCGTGTCATTCTTCACCTGTTCCCGCAAGACTACATCCTCGACGGACAAGACGGAATCCTCGATCCCATTGGCATGAGTGGAGTTCGGCTCGAATCGAACATCCACGTTGTAACGGGGCTCCGATCAGCTGTCGAGAATCTCTATCGCTGCGTTGAGCGTGCAGGGCTAATAGTCGAGGACATCGTTCTGCAGCCTGTGGCGAGCAGTATTGCAGTGCTCGACAGTGCCGAGCGAGAAGTTGGCGTTGCGCTCATTGATATTGGCGGCGGCACGACCGACATTGCAATCTTCGACGAAGGTATCATTCGACACACTGCGATGTTCGGCATTGCAGGCAATAAAGTGACCGATGACATCAAGAAAGGGCTTGGGATTGTCCACGCGCAAGCCGAACAGGTCAAGATTGCCTATGGCCATGCCTTGCAGGAGAGCATTCTCCACGATGAAGTCTTCATGATCCCTGGCATCAACGGCCGCAAGCCGATCGAGGTCACCAAGAGTTTGCTGTGCCAAATCATTCAGCCGCGGATGGAGGAAATCTTCGAGTTTGCATTCGCAGAGATTCGGCGCAGTGGATATGCCCGGAATCTCTCGGCGGGTATTGTTCTCACTGGCGGCTGTGCGCAGTTGCGAGGCGCTGCCGAGCTAGCCGAGCGTATCTTCGGTATGCCCGTCAAGGTCGGTGTGCCAACGCTTGGCATGGGTGGATTTGCGCCTGAGGTGCAGTCGCCGATGTATGCCACTGCCGTCGGTTTAGTTCTCTATGCGCACGAAGCACGCACGGGCAAATCATCGCTCGGGGTAGGCTTTCGTGCAAATCAACAGCGGCACCATGTGCGGGTCGGTTATCGCGGGATAATCGAGCGCATCAAAACTTTTTTTGACCATCTGTAACACCACTGGGCGGGGCAGTTATGCAACAAGAGCACCAACCATTCGACGTTCGCATTCACCTTGATCCCCAAGCCACTGCTGGGGCATGCATCCGGGTCGTCGGTGTCGGCGGTGGCGGTAGCAATGCTGTCAACAGCATGATTCGGCGTGGCTTGACCGGCGTTGACTTCATCGTTGCCAATACCGATGCTCAAGCCTTGGCCTCGAGCCCGGCACCAACCAAAATTCAGTTAGGCAAACAGCTTACCCGCGGCTTGGGTGCTGGTGCGGATCCGACAGTTGGTCAGCGGGCTGTCGAAGAGAGCATCGAAGAAGTCCGCGAAGCGCTCCAAGGCAGCGACATGATCTTTGTTACCGCGGGAATGGGTGGTGGCACAGGCACTGGTGCTGCGCCAGTGATTGCCCAGCTCGGACGCGAGCTTGGTGCGCTCGTTGTTGGGATTGTTACCAAACCCTTCAAGTGGGAAGCGCGGCGACGGATGCAGATCGCGCTCGAGGGCATTGAGCTCCTGCGCCGGCAGGTGGATGCTCTCATTGTCATCCCCAATCAGCGACTGATGGACATCATCGAGCCGACGACGTCCTTCATCGAGGCCTTTCAACGGGTTGATGACGTCCTCTACAACGCAACGCGCGGCATCGCAGACATTATCAGCGGCAATGGCTACGTGAACGTGGACTTTGCCGACGTCCGCACGATCATGAAGAACAAGGGCGATGCAATTATGGGTATCGGCTCGGCTCGTGGCGAGTTTCGTGCTCGCGAAGCAGCCATCAACGCAATCAATTCCCCCTTGCTCGATGGCGTTTCCATTGCAGGCGCTGAAGGTGTGCTCGTCAACATCACTGCCCGTGAGGATGTGAGCATGGCAGAAGTTGGCGAAGCGGTACAAACGATCGAAGAAGCTGCAGGTGACCAAGTCAATCTCATCTTTGGTGTGGTCTTCAATTCCGATCTCGAGGACACAATGATGGTGACGGTCGTCGCCACTGGCTTCAACCAGGCAGTAGCAGTGGATACACGCAATGCAATCACCATTCAGCCTGAGGCAACTCAAACCCCCAACTCGCATCCACAGCACGAGGAGCAGCGCATCGCTGCAAATGGACCAGCGATTGTTTATCCGCTCGCTGAGCAACGCCCGCTGCCCGAGGCTGCACCAGTAGGGCATGCCGAGACCGCCAAGTACAACACACCAGCGTATCTGCGTCGGAATAGCTCGGTTCCACTCGGCTCGACGACGCCCCATGCGGGCGGGACAGAATCGAAGCAACCGAGTGACAAGCCAGCGTTCTTGCGTCGCATCATGGACTGAACGCCGACGGTTTCCCCTCCAGTGGGGGGAGGAAGACACGCGCGAGCACTTGCAAGCGTAACGTAGGCCGAATAACGCAGCAACGCATGCTTGGCAAAGTACAGGGGACCATGGTACACCACCACGTGCGCTGACTACCGACCGGTAGCCAGCGCACGGCTTTTACACGGCAGGAGAGCTCTGTTCGTTTACATTTGCAAGAGCAACTACTTCCGCGGATGTATGCTGCGACTGTTCGGCGCGCTCCTTCTTGCAGCTGCCATTGCATCGGCGCAAGAGCCAATGCCGGGGAGCTCTCCTGCCCCTATACCAGCAGAGACTGTGCCGCCAGATACGGTTTTCATCTTTCGCTCACCTCGACCCCTGCTGGCTGATGATCCACGTCTAACACGCGCTGTGCTCGGTGGTGGATTGGAGATTCTCTTTTCCCAGAGCGGATTGGGGCTTGGCGGCTATATCGAGTATCGTTTGACGGACGAGCTTTCCTACGTTCTCGACCTAGGTTTGTCCGGCGCTCGCAATTCCAGCGAAATCGAGACACTCTACGATCCAGTTACCGGACGTTACCTTGTGCCTGACAAAGTCAATCGTTTGTTCATAATCCCACTCATGGTTGGAGTGTCGCATCGTCTGTTCCCAGAAAGTCTTGGCGAAACGATGCGTCCCTTTGTCTCCGCAGGCATTGGGCCTACACTGATTGTGTCAACGCCTTATGAGTACGAGTTCTTCCAGTCGTTCGGTTATGCGCGGGGCTACGTTCGTGCTGGTGGGTACGTCGGAGTAGGCACCTTCATTGGCGCACCATCGCGGGGTAGTCTTGCACTCCACGTGCGATACTACTACATCCCCTTCGGCGGAGATGGACTTGAAAGCATTCGCGGTCGTCCAATCACAGTGTTCGGGGGATTGTTCCTTGCGCTCAGCGTTGGCTTCGATTGAGAGCAGGCAGTATCTTTGCTGCTCGAAGATGTGATGACCAACCTTTTATGCCAGGATGAGCTCGTCTCGATTGGAACGCGATACCATGGG
>BEHW01000003.1 GCA_002898675.1 bacterium HR20 | reverse complement strand
CCAGCGGCTCTGCCGCTTACGTCAATGGGTTCGCCGTGGGCAGCACGCCTACATGTATGGCACGGGTACACTCGACGCCGATACAGGAACAGTACGTAACCTAAGCTTTGAGGAATTCGAGGGCAACAATAGCGCCTCTGGGCAGACGTTCCTTGCGCTTATCTACGCACGGTCGCTCAACGCAGGTGGCTACGACACGATTATTGCCGCGTGCAGCAGTGCTGCACTGTAGCGTAGTTCAGCTTTTTCAGCATTCCCATGAGCATTGACATCCTCGGGTATATCGCAGCAACATTCTCGACGTTCGCGATGCTTCCCCAAGCACTGCACGTTTGGCGCACAGGGCGGGTCGAGCACCTCTCGCTGCGTGCATTCGGTATGGCTACGGTCGGAGCAATCCTCTGGCTGATTTATGGAATCGCCATTGCCAATAGCGTTATCATCGCAGCCAATCTCATCGGGCTGTTCATCGTAGGCTACATCACGCTGCGCAAGCTGCTGTGGCTACAGCAACAGCAGCAGCTCCGACGCACTGGTGTTTCTTCGCACCCAGCGCCCAATGCCTAAGCGCGTGGTTGTTGTCGGTGGAGGCTTTGGTGGGCTCCAGGTTGTGCGTTCGCTCCTCAATACTCTCTTTGCCGTGACGCTCATTGACCGAACGAACCATCATCTTTTCCAGCCGCTCCTCTACCAGGTTGCAACAGCAGCACTTTCGCCCGCCGACATTGCTGTACCTCTTCGGGGAATTGTTCGGGGATACTCGAACACAGAAATTCTCCTCGACGAGGTCATTGGCGTCCAGCTCGAACAGCGACGGGTACTCTGCTCGCGCAGCGGTGCTCTCGAGTACGACTTCCTTGTTCTGGCACCGGGGACACGCTATTGGTACTTTGGGAACGACGATTGGGAACGCTGCGCACCTGGCCTAAAGTCGCTTGCCGATGCATTGGAGATTCGCCGCCGTCTGCTTCATGCATACGAGCAAGCTGCAATTGCTCCCGATCTGGAAACTGCACGTGCGTGGACGACCTTCGTTGTCGTCGGTGGTGGACCAACAGGTGTCGAGATTGCAGGCGCACTCGCTGAAATCGGCAAGCATACGATGACAAAAGATTTCCCAATGCTCGATCCGAGGTCCATTCGCATAATCCTCATCGAAGCAAGTAGCCGCATTCTCCCCACATTCCCACCGCAGTTGTCGGCAAAAGCAATGGCGGCTCTTGAAGAATTAGGGGTTGAGGTTCGCCTCAGCCAGCGCGTTATAGACGTCGAGTGTGATGCAGTCACGCTCGGCAGCGGCGAAGTGATTCTTGCGCATACCACAATCTGGGCAGCTGGCAACCGAGCCCCTGCGTGGTTACGAACGCTCGGTGTACCACTCGACCGCATGGGGCGAGTTATCGTCGAGCGTGATTGCTCGGTGCCCGGCTATCCAGAGGTATTCGTCATCGGTGATGCCGCATGCTTCCGCGATGAGCGTCGCGGCGAGCTGCCGGCGCTTGCCCCCGTCGCGTTGCAACAAGGAAGTTATGTCGCACATCTTCTGCGACGAGGAATTCCGCTGTCGAAGCGCCCGCCATTTCGCTACCGCGACAAAGGGATGCTGGCAACCATTGGCCGTGCCCGCGCAGTTGCTGCATTTCCCGGCGGAATCAAGCTCAATGGACTGCTTGCGTGGCTATTGTGGGCGGGTGTCCACATCGCATTCCTGATCCGTTTTCGCAATCGCGTTGCTGTCATGACCGAATGGCTGTGGTACTACCTCACGTTTCAACCGCGTGCGCGGCTGCTGATCGAGATGGCAACTGGAGAACGAGCAGACTAATGCTACACCGCGCTGCGAGCAGGTAGCACGTTGAAACGATAGCCAAACCAGATGAGCACGACACCGATAAGCTCGGTCACATAGAGAACCTCGACGTAGCCCAACCGTGTAGCAGTTCCCCCAATACCAGGAAGAAGAGCGCCAACCGCTATGAGCACGTTCCCTACAAATCGCCGATAGGTCTCCCGCTGCCGACGATAGCTAAGTGCAGAAACAATTGCACCCCCAACAAGAAAAACCACAGCGTACAAATTGACAAAGGGGCTAAAGTAGCGAACCCACTGCCACGCCAGCACACTTCCTGAAAGGCGATGGGCTTCCGCCTTGCCAATATCCAGCGGACTAAGGAGAACGCAGAGCGAAGCAATGGCAATGACCGCAATCAGCCCAGCTGTCATTCGATGCGCCACACGGCGGGACAAGTGAAGATACACCGAGCCTTGCGCCAATGGCGCACCTCCGAGCAATGCGCCAGTGATGTACCAAGCACGGAACAACACTGGATGCCAGCCTAGAAGGGTTGTCAGCGATTCAGTGAGCGTACCCATACCGTAGGTAGCCATCCCAAGAGCCCACCAGAAATAGTGCATCGCAGTAGGACGCTCTCGAAATCGGAGGAAAAGGTGCACAGCAAACGCCGTCGCTACAACAGTGGTGACTATAGGGAGGTAGTGCGCTACTTCTTGCATCAATGGCATTCATCGTTGTCGAAACGCCGTACAAAAGTAACGCTGCGCCACCCTGCTCAGGGCGCTCTCCCACCAACACACCGCGCGATGAAACGTTCGAGATTCACTCCCTCACTCACTGCCCGAGCCGCTTCCTCTGCCGTCTCGATCGTCGCTCGGCGCGGCATATTATCGACCCAACACTCAGAGAGGCTTAGTAGTCGTCCTTGCCGGTGAGTTCCAGTTCTAACTCGTCGGCGGTATTGGTCACCACTAAGACTGCATGGAGCAGCGGCCCGAACTCCGCATCGGCAGCGATCTGAGTTTTGAACAACACAATGCTGACGTCGTCCTCCCGCTGGACCGCCCATGCACCGATTTTGGTGCGGTTGTTCTGTTCCAGCAGACGCTGCATCAGGCGCGGATCCAGATTGCCCGTGGTCTTGTAGGCAACCGACATCACATCGCGTACTTCGATCTTGCCGTAGGTCGAGGTGCGCGAAATGATCCACGCAAGCTGGGTTCGCGTGCTGTCAATGCGATTGATGACCCGAAAGTCACCGTCGTCGTCAATGGTGTACTTGACCTCTGCCTCGTCGAGCAGCTTTTGGACGCGCGGGTCCGGCGTTTTTTTCTTTGCCGACGTCCCCAATTGGGCATGGGCACTAATTCCTAGCAGCGCCCCAAGCATCGCTATTGCAAGTATTCGCATTTCAACACCTGTTGTATGTGAAAAAGATTCACCGCCAGTCGATCAAGACCAGCAGTGATGGATTTATCGGGTCAACTCCAACTGAGCATCCTTGAGCGGGGTTTGGATGACGATCTGAACGGTGCGATTGTAGAACCGCCCTTCGGGCAGGTTGTTGTCGTAGAGCGGATCGTCCTCACCGACTCCACGTGCAGCTAATTGTTTGACACCTCGTGTTCGGGTTTTGATCGCACGTTCGACCGTCGCAGCCCGGTTGGCCGATAGCTTCTTGTTATGTTCGTAGAGACCAACAACGTCGGTGTGGCCAACGATTTCGACTTCAGACGACGAGAAGCATCGTGGGAGCACGAATTCGTTCAAGATGCGTTCGTTCCGTGGGCCAGTGTCGTAACTATCGAAGGGGAACAGAATCAAGTTGTATTTCTCGAGCGTTTTTTCCTCGCCGTATTCAGCACCGAGTGATGCTGTTGAAACGTACTTGACTGGAATCGTAATCGGATCAGATTCGCACTCCTTGCCGCTGGTGCTGGTAACAACGAGCTTTGCAGTAAATGGCACAAGGGTCGAGACTTTCGGTCCTGGTTGGCCGATGCGACTTGTCGAATCAGGGTACTCGCCCTCCTCGTTTTGCCAGTCCCACTGGACGGTTGGCTCAGTTGTGCTGCGCGTGTCGATCGTTTTCCACGGCTTGTCGCCACGGGTGATTTCAATGCGACGCTTAGCGACAAGTTTATCCTCGATACCGTTTTTGAGAACGAAGGTCATCGTTTCAGGCTGTGGTACCACCTTTGGGTCTTTGTCGAGGATTGGTTTGATGATTTCCCAGTCCTCGCAGAGGATCTCGACCCGGCGATTTTCTTCGATGCCCATCGAGTCCTTCATGTTCGATGGGCGTTTGGGGCGTGTTAGGAAGGTAAGCTTCATACGCTTTTCGCTGATGCCCCAGATGTCCCGGAGGTAGTTGTACACGTTCCGTGCCCGTGCTTCAGCAAGCTTGAGGCCGCCCTGCTTTTCCTCTGGGTTGACATCATCGGTCGTGCCGACGATTTCAATTGTCGCGTTTGGATGCTTGCGGAGCCGATAGCCGAAGATGTTGAGAATGTGGTAGTACTTTTCGAGCGTTCCTCCGGGGATGCGCTCATCGGTGAAATTCGCCGTCTGGTCAGGGCTGCGGAAGAGGATGTATCGTTTGGGAATCTCGCTGGAGCCGACGTCGAAGAAGACGTAGTTGAGCAGCGGGTAGAGCGTAATCGTCGCAATTTGGCGCATGACCAGACCCCGGAAGTTCTGCATCTCAGGGTCATTGGGATTTTGCTTGGCATACTGGGACTGGGCAATATCGGCATCGAGCACCGGACGCTGCCCCAGACGAATGACGACGTCGTACTCATCCGGCTTGGCGGCTGCATCGCGGTCGCGTGTGATTTTGGGTTTGGTGATGCGCTGGGTAACTTTCTTCGAACTGTAGAGGGGATTCGATGCTTCGATTTCCAAATCAATGGCAACGTTGGGATCCTTGCTTGTGCCGAAGGCTTCGTTGCCGAAGACAAAGTCCTTGACTTTTTCGGTGAATGTCACACTATCCCGCACAACGCGCCCAGTGAGCGGATTGCGTATCGTCAGCGTTGCAGGTATATTTTCGCCGGAGCACTCATCAACGACCTGGACGCGCACTTGGACAGCGCGGAAGAATGTCGGCACAAATGCCATGAATAGATCGAGCTTGCCTTGATAGCCGGGAAGATCCTTGCGGGTCGAAGCAAAGTACATCACATCGCCCGACGCTGGCAAGGAAAGGAAACTCTCGTCACCGGATGTATTCAGTGGTGCGGGCAAATGCGTTGGTTTAGACCACGTATCTTTCCCATCGGGGCCAACACCGGTCTTCTTGACGAAGTAGAAATCGAGCCCGCCGAGGTTCGGCGTGTGTCCATTCGATGCAAAGAAGAGAGTGATGTTGTCCGGAGCGATGAACGGCGACCAATCCACACCATCGGTGTTGATGGCTGTCAAGTTTTGTGCGGGCTTCCATTGGTTGGTTTCTTCATCGAAATCGGTGTACCAGATGTCAATGTTTTTAACCCCATGCGGGCCGGGCCGGTTAGATGCAAAGTAAATGCGGCTTTTATCGCTGGTGATCGAAGGCTGCGAATCCCAGTACTCGGAGTTGACCTGCCGACCGAGATTGCGAGGTTTACCCCACTTATCGCCTTCGATATCCACGATGTAGAGGTCGCAATCCCCGAAGCCATCCGGGCGATTGCAGCCAGTAAACACAAGTGTTTGGCGGTCGGCAGCGATCGAGGCCACGCCTTCGTTGTAGATCGTATTGACGCTCAGCTCTGGCCCATAGGCGTGGATCGTATCAATGTTGAATGGAGGGAAAAAATTCGTGTCGAGATTTTCGAGTTTCTTCGTAGCCCAGAAGTCGTGTGACGGGTCACCATCTTTACTGAGCATACTGCCAGGACGGTCCGAGACAAAGTACAGCGTTTTCCCGTCTGCTGTCACAGTCGGGGCATAATCCAGCGAAGGTGTGTTGACCACTGGCCCAAGGTTGATGATGCGGATTTTTTTGATGACCTCGGGACTAGTCAAATCAATGCCGCCTTCTTCATCACCATCGTCAAGAATCGTTGCAGCGTAGAGGTAGCGCTGCACCGATGCATGCTCGGAGCTTGCGTTGGCGTTGGCGCGCACGTGCGCTCGGCTCGCCACTGTAGCAGCAATGAGCATGAGAACAAGCAATTGCACTCTACTGCGTCGCGTTTGCATAGTATGTCTCACAGCAAGTGATGGAACAAACACTCATAAGCACCAACCAGAGAAGGTACCGACCAATCGAAAAAGCTTCTCCTACGTTGTACGGGATGCATCCTTCTGCGTCGCCCCATGGTTAGCGAACAATCAGGATGGATTGCCACTGTCTTCCTTGTGGACTTGGGACGACTACCCAGTATACACCTTGCGGCAAGGATTGTGCGGGAAGTATCACCACGGGCTGCTGGCATTGGGTTTGGAGCAAACGAATACCTTGCGTCGAATAAACCCCGACACGTTCAGAACTGGATCCATTGCAGCGGACAACAATTGCATCGCGTCTTGCATCATACCAGGCAGCAAAGGAATCGTTGTCCACACCCGGCGGCTCCAAGACAGCTGTCGTCGGACTAATGGTGAAGAACCACTTCCACGGTGTTGTGATGGTTCCTGTAAGGTCGTACACTGTCACGTGCCAGTAGTAGAGGCGATTGTTTTCCAAATGGACGCTCGGACTATCGAGGACAAAGACCGTGTCCTGATCAGTTGGCTGATCAAACACAAGCTCGTAGGTTGCCGTATCGCTGACGATCTCAAGCCAATACGTATCAACACTTTCACCTGCCGACGTCCATCGGAAACGGATTGGACCAGCAGCGAGATTGACAGTATCAGCCGGCTCAAGTAGTGTTGGGGCCTGTAGCGGCAAGGCAACCGAAAAACTCGAGCGCGCAGAAAACTCGCTCCATCCCAGCGTTGCATGGCGCCCACGGACACGCCAGTAGTATTGGCTCCGATTTGCAAGCGATCGAAGCAGATACGTTGTGTCGCGGAGAGTCGAATCGTTTACTATCAACGATCGGAAATTCGAATCACTGGCAACCTGGAGGTGGTAGCGTTGCGCTTGCGGGATGCTCCTCCAGATGAGCCGCACTACTGTATCGCTGACGGTTGCAGCCTCTGTTGGCTCCAGAGGAAGTGGTATTGGTGCCACGTCTTGCGTAAAATCAACCTTGACGTTCTTCCCCGTCAACGTCACCGTCTTTGAGGCGGTGATGCCACCACCTTGCGCCGTGAGCGTAATCGAACCAGTCAAACCGGTCACGGGGATAGCATAGCCACCGGACGTCGAAGTGACAGCGTAGTAATTCCCTCGCGAGGGGGTAATTGTCACACCAGACAGTCCTTCGCCGATATCGTAAAAGCCATTACCGTTTTGGTCGCGATAGACGACGCCAACGATGTACACCTCGCCCGATGCAGCGAAATCTTCCGTGACGATGTACGGTCCGACTTGCGTTGCAGGATTATTGTCCTGAACAACTCCAATTCCGATTTCGTTGTAAACGATGGTGCCGTCGAAATTCATGATGTTCCGGCGATGCCCAAGCGTTTGCTGATTATCCGCACCCCAATCCACGTTGAAGCCGCAGTGCGCATGCCACATGCTGCGCGCGTATGCGAAGACGTTCTCTCCAATTGCACTTGCGCCAGTGTACCCTACCCGCTGCAAACGCTGTTGGAGCGTGCTTCCATCGGAGCCATTGTGCCCTTGAAAATCGTTCTGCTGCATATCGCGGCTGTGATTCCGCGCTGCCTGGATCAGCCGCGGGTGGAATGCCAACGGTGGGCGCGCTGGGTAATTCTGAAAATCCGACCGCACCTTGTTTTTGTCCACACCAAAGTACTGATACGACTGCACAACGTCTGGGTCTGTTGTTGTTGCAAGCCGGTCACCTTCCGCAGGAGGGTTCGCTCGCGCACGATTGATGTATTCCAGCATCAACTGTTCCTCTGGCGTGGGATCGCCATGGCTGTAGAGTTGCTGCGCTTGCGGTACTACTTGATGCGGTGCAGCTTGCCTTGTCTGCTCGAAGGGCACTGCATAGAGCGGATTGCTCGCTGGAGATTGCGGAATATCCTGTGCCTGCAGAGCAACGACCCACAGAGCAAGACACCATGCGAGAACCATCTGCATCGTCGGCATCTTCTTCGGTATGGTGAAGTCATCGTAAAATTACAGCGAAAAAATTTTCGAACAAAGAACTTTCTTTCCCGCGCAGTCTGGGAGCCGCGTTATGGCGTAATTTGGCATTGTGTTGAGTTTCTTCCGCTGTTTCTCCCATGCAACGATGCTTGTTTCAGCGCAGTGTTCTGCTAACGGCGATAACCCTCAGCTTGGCTCTTTCCGCCAATGGACAGCCGAACGTGCTGGCCGATCGTCTTCGGCAGCACGTGCAGGTACTCGCCTCGCCGAAGCTCGAAGGCCGGGAGCCTGCCACTGCAGGGAATGAGCAAGCTGCTCGCTACATCGCCGAGCAATTTCAGGCGATTGGTGTAACACCGCTCGGAAGCGATTACTTCCAGCGCTTTTCGATTGCCTCGCGGATTGAGCTGGAAGGCACAAATTCTGTTCGCATTCGAATGCTGCTGGAGCGACCAGGTATCCCGCGCAGCGCACTCAAGCCCGTGCAGATCGCCTGGAAACCGCTCCAGGACTACGTTCCGCTCGGCATCAGCGATACCGGTACGATCACGGCACCCGTGGTGTTCTGTGGATTTGGTCGGCAGCAAACGAATGGTCCCAACGACTTCGCCGGGCTTGATCTGCAGGGAAAGATCGCCATTGTCTTGACGGGCGATCCCGACCACTACAACCCACACGAGCCGTTCCGCGTCAACTACAGCGAACTGCGGCGGAAGGTGCTACGTGCCCGTCGCGCCGGTGCCCGTGCGGTGGTGTTCGTCCATCCGCAAGGAGATTCCAGCGAAGTGCTTATGCCGCTGCGCTACGACGGGCGCTCCCCGATCGGCGGCATGTTGGCTCTTCATGCAAAGCGCAGTATCGCTGCACGCTTGTTTCCCCGCGAGCAGTCTCTATTTACGCGCGAGCAAGAAATTGTCAAGACCAAGGCGCCGCAAAGCTTCCAACTCCCCGACGTCGAGATGACCATCGAGATTCGCCACCAGATTGATAGCAGCACCATTGCAAACGTCGTCGGTATTGTGCGCGGCACCGATCCCACGCTGCGGGATGAATACATTGTCATCGGTGCACACTTCGACCATCTCGGCTGGGGCGACGACAACTCGCTCTACACCGGCGCAGAACGCAAAATCCATCCCGGCGCCGACGACAACGCATCGGGCACTGCCGGTTTGCTCGAGCTGGCGCGATCCATCGCTGCACAGCCCCTTGCACGGTCGGTCGTCTTCTGTGCCTTCAACGCCGAAGAGCGTGGACTGCTCGGTTCGGCATACTACGTTCGCTCGCCACTGGTCCCGCTCGACAAGACCATCGCAATGCTCAATCTCGACATGATCGGGCGGCTGCAAGGAAAGCGGCTCAATATCCAGGGCGTAGGTTCTTCACCGCTGTGGAAACCGCTCATTGATTCGCTTGCCGCGGCAGCCGACTTTGAACCGAGCTACACCGACGACGGCATCGGGCCGAGCGACCATACGTCCTTCTACCTCCGCGGCATTCCTGTATTGTTCTTCTTCACAGGACTGCACAGCGACTACCACCGTCCGACCGATACGTGGGACAAGCTCAACTACGCCGGCGAGGCTCGCGTCCTCGAGCTTGTCCAGCACGTTATCGAGTCCATCGCAGCTCTTCCAGTACGACCTGCATTTACGAAGGTTGCCACTGCGCAACAACACACGACAACGGGATCAGTGAAAGTACGGCTTGGCGTCATACCAGACTATGCCGATCACCCAAAGGGATTTCGCATCAGTGGAGTTATCGAGGGCTCACCCGCACAGCGTGCCGGCCTCCGCGAGGGCGATATCATCGTGCAAATCGGCACAACGGCGATTCGTTCGATCTACGACCTGATGGACGTCCTCTCGCGCGCTGAGCCTGGAGAAGAAGCCGAGATTATCGTCCTGCGCGGACCTAACGAAGACCAGCGCGTGGTGCTCCACGCCATCTTCGAGGCGCCGCGGTGAGAATCCACGGTAATTTTGCATACTTGTTCCACTGTTGCTCTCAACACAACCAATGGCAACGATCACCACTCGGACTGAGCTACCCGCGCGAGTAGCAAACGGAGAGCTGGCCTACAAGGAAGGACACTACTGCGTCCGCGATCTTTCCCTTGCTGAATGGGGACGCCGCGAGATTCACCTTGCCGAAGCCGAGATGCCCGGACTCATGGCAATCCGCGAGCGCTACCGCGGCAGCAAGCCCCTTGCCGGCGCCCGCATCGCTGGATGCTTACACATGACCATCCAAACGGCAGTGCTCATCGAAACGCTCGTCGAACTCGGTGCCGAAGTGCGCTGGTCCTCGTGCAACATTTTCTCCACGCAAGACCACGCCGCTGCTGCGATCGCTGCTGCAGGGATCCCGGTCTTTGCCTGGAAAGGCGAAACCGAGGAGGAATACCGCTGGTGCATCGAGCAAACGCTCTTTTTTGGTTCGCCGGACCGTCCATTGACGATGATTCTCGATGATGGCGGCGATTTGACCAATTTGGTGCTCGATGAGTATCCCGAACTTGTTCGGCACATCCGCGGCATCACCGAGGAAACCACGACTGGCGTCCGCCGCCTCTACGAGCGGATGAAACACGGGAAGCTTCCGATTCCCGCAATCAACGTCAACGATTCGGTGACCAAATCGAAGTTCGACAACAAGTACGGCTGCCGCGAATCCTGCGTGGATGCTATTCGCCGAGCAACCGACATTATGATTGCCGGGAAAGTGGCAGTCGTCGCTGGATATGGCGACGTCGGCAAGGGATCGGCAGCATCCCTCCGCGGTGCTGGTGCGCGCGTCATCGTCACCGAGATTGATCCCATCTGCGCGTTGCAGGCCGTTATGGATGGCTACGAAGTGCGCCGCATGCGCGATGCAGTTCCCGAAGCCGACATTGTCATCACCGCGACCGGCAACTGCGATGTGGTCACCGGCGAGATTTTCAAGCTGATGAAGGACAAAACCATCGTCGGCAACATCGGGCACTTCGACAACGAAATTGACATGGAGTGGCTCAATCGCAACTACGGGCACACGCGAGTTCAAATCAAGCCACTCGTGGATCTCTACAACATTGATGGCAAGGAAATCATCGTGCTTGCCGAGGGTCGGCTGATGAACCTTGGATGTGCCACGGGGCACCCCTCGTTTGTCATGTCGGCATCGTTTACCAACCAGACGCTGGCGCAGATGGAGCTGTGGCAGCACAGTGATCGGTATGAACCCGGTGTGTATACGCTGCCGAAGCATTTGGATGAAGAGGTCGCGCGGTTGCACCTTGCCAAGCTCGGAGCGCACTTAGACGTGCTGACCCCGAAGCAAGCTGAATACATTGGCGTTCCGATCGAAGGCCCCTACAAGCCGGAGTACTACCGCTACTAAAGCACGGCAAGGACAGCAGACCCGAAGGCTACCGCTTTCTGCTCATCCTGTGTGCTGGTGGGATAGTTAGGGTTCTCTACCAGTGCGTGTGTTGCCCTACTTCCTCCGGAATAGCAACGAAATCGGAACTCCCTCCAACGGGAAGAGCTCGCGGAGCGTCCGCTCGATGAATCGCTTGTAGTGATCGGGGATCGAGTCAGGAAAGTTCGTGAAGAACACAAACAGCGGTGGTGCGACACCGCTCTGCGTGACGTAGTTGATGCGGACATCACGCCCCCGAACTGCCGGTGGCGGAGTCCGCTCCAGGATAGGGAGAACTTGCTCGTTGAGCTGCGCAGTCGGCACTCGCTGCAGTCGGCGCTGCTGAATCTGCTCTGCCTTTTCAATGAGCGTCACCAGTCGCTGTTTAGTCAACGCCGACGTAAACACAATCGGCACAAAGTCTGCCGTTGGCAGCTCGCTGCGAATGCGTTCGATAAAACGGTCAGCAGTTCGGGAATCTTTTTCGACCAAATCCCACTTGTTAACGGCGATTAGTATTCCCTTACGCGCTTCGATGACGTCGGCGATAATTTGCTTGTCTTGATGCTCCAAGCCGCGCGTTGCATCGAGTACGACGATAGCAACATCGGAACGCTCGATCGCACGCTGCGTCCGAATCACGCTGTAGAGCTCGACAGACTCAGCAATGCTACTTCGCCGCCGCAAGCCAGCGGTATCAACGAGGACGACACTACGACCGTGGAAGCGGAGGATGCTATCAACGGCATCCCGCGTGGTACCTGCAATCGGAGTAACCACCATTCGCTCCTGTCCCAGCAGCGCATTGACGATCGAGGATTTCCCCACGTTCGGTCGGCCAACGATGGCGATTTTGAGTAGGGCGTCTTCTTCCCTAGCTGGAGCTGGCTCAAGATAGCTGACAATCGCATCGAGCAGATCTCCCGTTTGGCGCCCACTCATCGCCGAAATGCCGAAGACACGCTCAAATCCCAAGCGATAGGCGTCGGCAACGTTGGCATCATGCTGGGGATGATCGCACTTGTTGACAGCGACGATAACAGGCTTGCCCGCAGCACGCAAACGTTCCGCCACTCGGTGGTCTAGCGCAGTGACGCCAACGCTCCCATCGAGCACAAACACAATCACATCAGCTTCTTCGATGGCAAGTTGTGCCTGTTCAGTTATAGCGCGTTCGAAAAGCTCCTCACTATCAGGAACGATTCCGCCAGTATCAACAAGATGGAAATGCACGCCATTCCACTCCGCACGGCCATAGAGGCGATCGCGCGTGACACCCGGCGTTTCCTCGACGATTGCTTCCCGTCGCTCGAGGATACGGTTGAACAGTGTGGACTTGCCAACGTTCGGTCGTCCTACAATCGCAACAGTGTTCATCGTTGAAGCGCTCGAAGCGTTTCGAGAACCTGCTCGACATGCCCGTCAACCTTGACCTTCGGGAAGATCGCAGCAATGCGTCCATCGGGAGCAATGATGAACGTCGTTCGCTCAATGCCCCAGTATGTCCGACCGTAGAGCTTTTTTTCTTTCCAAACGTCGTATGCTTGAGCAATCTGATGGTCTTCGTCGGCAACCAGTCGAAAAGGAAGGCTGTGCTTGTCAGCAAAGCTGCGGTGCGACCGTACTGAATCAGGACTGACGCCAACGACGACCGCACCCGCCGTTGTTAGCCCCTCCATCGCATCGCGGAACGCGCATGCCTGGCGGGTGCAACCGCTGGTGTTGTCTTTTGGGTAGAAGTAGAGCACAACCCATTTGCCGCGATAGTCGCCAAGCGAGATCGCGCGGCCGTCTTGATCAAGCGCAGTAAATTCGGGTGCCGTTTGACCGACTGATAGTGCCATGGCTGCTCGTCTGTGGTGGATTGTTCCAATCGTTGTGCTCCTCGGTAGCTGCAAGAGCTCACCCACTGAGCCAGCGCCTACGGACGAAGCATTTACCGTTCGCATTGTGACGACGATGCCCGGCAATACGGAAGGCTCACCAGGCGTTCCGTACTCGTTTCGTGCCGAGCATCCCCCCATCGAGGGCAGCCTCGACTACCTGTGGGATTTCGACACCACTCGCATTGTCAGCCGCACGCCGACAGTTGAGTTCAGTTATTCTGCCATCGGATGGTATGGCGTCTCAGTAACAGTTCGAAAGGATGGGAACACCTTGGGAACTGGTTTTCTCCTGGTCAACATCCGCACTGCCCCTCCAGACATTCCGATGGTATTCATCCCAGCAGGGGCGTACCTCCGTGGCTCGACGCGTGTCAGTTTCAACGAACAGCCGCTCCTGCAGGTGCGAATTTCGACTCCGTTTTTTATGAGCGTGACCGAAATCACGCAAGCACAGTGGGAGCAAGTGATGGGGACAAGCCCTGCCTACCATAGTGGGCCTTCCCTACCAATCGAGAGCATCTCGTGGATTGATGCTGTGGACTTTTGCAATCGGCTTTCGATTCGCTCTGGACTGCGGCCCTGCTATCGCATCCGCGGTGATACCGTCGAGTGCGACTGGACGGCCAATGGCTTTCGCCTCCCAACCGAAGCGGAGTGGGAATATGCAGCACGGGCTGGCACGACCACTGACGTCTATAGCGGGCAGATCGGCAATCCTTACGGAGGATGTCTGGCAAGCGACACGCTCGATCCAGCGCTGGACCGCATCGCATGGTACTGCATCAACTCGAACCTGCTCCCACATCCAGTCGGTCAAAAAGAGCCAAATGCATGGGGACTCTACGACATGATCGGCAATGTCGCTGAGTTTGTCTGGGACTGGGACAGTGGACTTCCCTACGGACCTGCAGACACACTCGACCCTCGCGGCCCAGCAAATGGGTACTACCGCCGTGTGCGTGGGGGCAATTACCTGACCGGAGCGCGTGACAATCGCGCAGCATCACGCCAGTCCTCCGTTGCACCGACGCGTCGAATGCTCGGGGTCGGTCTCCGTCTCGTACGGACAGCAGAGCAATGACTCGGCACATTGGCACTCCACGCGAACGTTTTGCACGCGTGCCGTTTGGCACAATCCTTGCACTGGCTCAAGGTAATCCATCCTGTGCTCATGATGCACTATGCCCACACAAACGAGGATCACTCTGTTTGATTCACCTGCACGAATTCGCATCCTTCGTGACTACCATGCAGGTGACCTGGAACCACTGGCCCTGGAGGATTTCTCCGACGATACACCGCTGGAAGATCGTCCCGAAGAATCGCTGCCGCAGGGTTCGGAGTCGGTAGCACCGCCTCAGCAAGAGCCGCTCTTTACGATCGAACAGGTGCAACAGGAAGTGCAGGCTGCCTACGATCGCGGTTTTGCAGAAGGGCAAGAAGTAGCAACCGCTGTGCTGGAAACAGAGCTGCGCGCACTGACCGAGCGAGTGCGAAGTCTCGATAGCGCCATCGTCGAGCTGCAGCGCCAGTACGCTCAGGCAATTGAACGCACCGAGCACGTTGCGCTCGACCTTGCCGTGACAATCGCACGGGCAATTCTCCGCACCGAGGCTGAGCGGAGCATTGAATGCGTCGTTGCACAAGCGCAAGCAGCACTCGAGCAGTACCATGGCAAAGATGCGGTCACTATTCGTTTGCACCCTGCTGATTTCCAGGCACTCGAAAAAGCTGGGAATCCGCTCGTGAGCACTGGCGAGAGCCGCACCATCACGCTAGTTGCAGACCCAGCGGTCGAACTAGGCGGCTGCATCCTCGAAACAGCGCTCGGCACGTTCGACGCGCAACTGGCAACGCAGCTCGAGCGCGCGCGCTCGATCATTGCCGAGCAACTACACACGCCACCACCATCCCCAGAAGAGCAGTCCAATGCTGTCTAAGACAATTCGCCTTTCGCCGACGGAACTCATCGAGCACAGCGGGACGATCGCCAACGTCGTCGGACTGACGATCGAAAGCATCGGTCCACAAGCTGCCATCGGCGAAATCCTCCGCCTCTGCACGCCGAAGGGAGAGTGCGTTGCTGAGTGCGAAGTCGTCGGCTTCCGCGATAACCGTATCATCGCGATGGTGCTTGGTCAAACGCACCGTTTGATGCCCGGGATGAAGCTTATTGCAACTGGACGGTCGTTGGAGGTAGGGCTCAGTCCTGCTCTGTTGGGGCGCGTCCTTGATGGGCTCGGTCGGCCGCTCGATGGTGATACTGCTCCAATTGGCGTTGCAGAACGTCGCTCGGTGTATGCGGACGCGCCCTCGCCACTGGAGCGGCAGCGTATTACGTCACCGCTCCAGACCGGCGTCCGTGCGATTGATGGATTCCTGACAATCGGAAAAGGCCAGCGTGTCGGAATCTTTGCAGGTTCTGGTGTCGGAAAGTCCACGTTGCTTGGGATGCTTGCACGCCACACAAGCGCCGACATCAACGTCATTGCGCTCATTGGGGAGCGTGGCCGCGAAGTCCGCGAATTCCTCGAAAAAGATCTCGGCCCGCAAGGGCTGGAGCGTTCTGTCGTTGTCTGCGCAACCAGTGATCAGCCGGCGCTCATTCGCATCAAGGCAGCATTGGTGGCAACTACCATCGCGGAATACTTCCGCGACCAAGGACTCGACGTTCTCTTGATGATGGATTCTGTCACACGCTTGGCGATGGCGCAGCGTGAAGTAGGGCTTGCAGTCGGCGAGCCACCGACGACGAAAGGCTACACGCCCTCGGTCTTTGCGCTGCTCCATAGCGTCATGGAGCGTGCTGGTACGTCCAACGTTGGCACCATCACGGCCCTCTACACCGTCTTAGTCGAGGGTGACGATATGAACGAACCGATCGCTGATGCTGCGCGGGGTATCTTAGATGGGCATTTTGTGCTCACCCGCAAGCTTGCCCAGCAAGGGCATTACCCTGCACTCGATGTTTTGCAGAGCATCAGCCGGCTCATGGACGACATCGTTTCTCCTGAGCATCGCCGCACAGCAACCACACTCAAGCAAGCATTAGCACTCTACGCCGAAGCGGAAGACCTCATCGCCGTCGGCGCTTATCAAACGGGAACCAATCCCCAGCTCGATCGTGCCATTGCCATGCGTCCAGCGCTGCTCGATCTTCTTCGCCAACAGAAAGACGACTTTACCCCGCTGGAAAGAACGCTCGAGATGATGCAGCGTGTGGCAGCACAGTAGATCTGGGCATAACTTCTACGAACCTGTTTTCCAATCCAGTCGCAAACCCCGAAATCTTAGCGAGCTTGATCTTCCGCCGAACATTCCCCAGGCAGGTGGTTCGTCTTTGAACTGCGCTGGAAGTAAGTTTGTAGCATGGTGATAACGTCCACGTTACGGCAATGGCAGAATTCGAAACGCTGACGCTCTCCCCACCACACGTCAACGGTCACCAGATGAGCAGCAGCCGTGCCGCTGCCTATGATGCACTTCGTACCGAGTACGAGCGCCTCCTTGCCCAGCTCGAACCCGACGTTCGACGTCTCCTGGAACGCTGGAGGGAAGAACTTGCCGCCTACCAGGGCGAAGAATACGTGTACACAGTCCGTGGACGAGAGATTCGTGTCCGCAATCACCACGAATCCCTCTCACATTTGAAAATCCCCAAGATCGCTACGCCACGGTTCCACGACTGGGGCGATATTGTCCGTTGGGCGATGCAGGAGAATTTCCCCGGCAAATTCCCCTACACTGCGGGCGTCTATCCTTTCAAGCGCCAGAATGAAGACCCAACGCGCATGTTCGCTGGCGAAGGCGGGCCTGAACGCACTAACAAGCGCTTCCACTACCTTTCCTACGGCATGCCTGCCGCACGACTTTCCACAGCGTTCGACTCGGTCACCCTCTACGGCGAAGATCCTGATCGCCGGCCGGACATCTACGGCAAAATCGGCAATTCTGGTGTCAGCGTCGCCACGATTGACGACGCCAAAAAACTTTACTCCGGCTTCGATCTCTGCGCACCGACAACGTCGGTCTCAATGACAATCAACGGCCCTGCGCCGATGATTTTAGCGTTCTTCCTCAACGCTGCCATTGACCAAGAGTGCGAAAAGTACATCCGCGAACAAGGACTTGTCGAACAAGTCGAGCGTCGCATCGAAGAGCTCTACCGCTCGCTCGGCGTGCCCCGTCCGGTGTACCGTAACGTTGCAGCGGGCGCAGCAGCCGGTGAACTTCCGCAAGGGCACAACGGACTTGGCCTTCTTCTGCTCGGCGTGCGCGGCGACGAGGTCCTCCCGGCAGACATCTACGCAGAATGCAAACGCCGTGCACTCCAAACCGTCCGCGGCACTGTCCAAGCAGACATCCTCAAAGAAGATCAGGCACAGAACACTTGCATTTTCTCGACCGAGTTCGCGCTCCGCATGATGGGAGATGTCCAGGAATACTTCATTGCAAACAAGGTGCGCAATTTTTACTCCGTCTCCATCTCTGGCTATCACATCGCTGAGGCAGGAGCAAACCCAATTACCCAACTTGCCTTCACGCTCGCAAACGGCTTTACCTACGTCGAGTACTACCTATCGCGCGGCATGCACATTGACGATTTCGCGCCGAACCTGTCGTTCTTTTTCTCCAATGGTCTCGATCCTGAGTACTCGGTCATCGGACGTGTTGCACGGCGCATCTGGGCGAAAGCGATCAAGTACAAGTATGGCGGTAACGAGCGCTCCCAGATGCTCAAGTACCACATCCAAACCTCCGGACGCTCGCTCCATGCACAAGAGATTGCGTTCAACGACATCCGCACTACACTGCAAGCGCTCTACGCCATCTTCGACAACTGCAACTCGCTCCACACAAACGCCTACGACGAAGCAATTACCACTCCAACGGAAGAGTCTGTCCGCCGTGCCGTTGCGATTCAGCTCATCATCAACAAAGAGCTGGGGCTGGCGAAAAATGAAAACCCCTGGCAAGGCTCGTTCATCATCGAGGAGCTGACCGATCTTGTCGAAGAAGCGGTGTACATGGAATTTCAACGCCTCAACGAGCGTGGTGGCGTGCTCGGCGCCATGGAATTGATGTACCAACGCAACAAGATCCAGGAAGAATCGCTCTACTACGAATCGCTCAAGCACAGCGGCCAGCTCCCCATCATCGGCGTCAATACGTTTCTGGCGAAAGACGGTTCGCCCACGATTGTCCCCGGTGAAGTTATCCGCTCGACCAAGGAGGAGAAAGAACAGCAGATTGCCAATCTCGAAGCATTCTGGCGGCGCAATGCTGAGCGTGCACCTGCAGCACTGCAACGGCTCAAAGACACTGCACGGCGCGGTCAGAACATCTTCGACACGCTCATGGACGTCTGCAATGTCTGCTCACTTGGGCAGATGACGCATGCCCTCTACCAAGTCGGTGGGCAGTATCGGCGCAACATGTGATCAGCGCACCACTCCTGTCGGGTCAAGTCGCTCTGCACCACGCCAGAGTTCGAAATGCACGAATGCACCGCTGAGTGTCTCGCCGCTGGTGCCGATCGTTTCCCCTGCTTCAACACGTTGCCCTTCACGGACAGATGCTCGCTCCACGTTGCCATAGACGGTGCGAATCCCGTTGCGGTGCTCGATGATGATGACTGTATTCATTGCCGGCAGCCATCGGACTGAGACGACCGTTCCTGCTGCTGCCGCCTTGATGGCTGTGCCAACCGGCACCGCAATATCCACCCCGGAATTGAACGCACGCGCGCCCGTCAATGGATGCCGATACTCGCCATAGCCGCGGAGGATTGCACCGCGGGCGGGTGGCTGGAGAAATCCAAGATCAGCGTGCTGCATGCTTTTCCCTTTCGAAGCTGAGGAGCGCTCGGCATGGCTGAGACGTTCGATGCTCTGCCTGATGATCTGCAGACTTTTCCGCAGTTTGCCAAGCTCGTCAGTAATTGCTTGCCGATTCTTTCGGAGCTTTTCGAGGAGTTGCGTGCGCAGCGCAAGCATCCGCTGCAAGCGCTGCTGTTCTCGCTGCTGCTGCGCAAGCAGGAGCTGGCGCGCCGCGCGGTACTGTCGCAAACGGTCGAGAGCTTCGGCTGTGCTATCCCGCTGCTGCTGTGTTGAGCGAAGACGCGCTTCCATTGCACGCACCGCAGCGCTGATGATGGCAGTATCGAGTCCGGCATCATCGTCGTCACGCATGTCTGCGGCAACAAGGAGCAGAATGAAGCGCCGCCACTGCTCGTAATCGCGGCTATAATCACTTCTGTGGCGCTGATGCTCGCTTTGGAGTGCGCGGAGTTGTTCATCGAGTAGGCGGAGTTCACCATCGAGCAATCGCAAGTAGCGCTGCTGACGTTCGATAAGCTGACGGAGCTGCTCGGCAGCTTTAGCGGTGGTTTTCTCCTTCGCGGCAAGCTCCTTGATCATCTGCTCCCGCTGTTGTATGCTGCGCTGGAGCGATAGCAGCTCTCGCTGGCGTGCCTGGATACTGCTTCGATCCGACGTCGTGCGGTGTCGGGATCGCTGAGCATCAGCAACGGTCGCCGAAATACTGATCACCGCCAGCAGCAGGAGCAACCGCATTCGCTTAGTACTCATCGGTTGGAACACGCACAATCTGCCCGCCGAGTTGCTGCAAACGTTCCTCCATTCGTTCGTAGCCGCGGTCGAGATGATAGACGCGGAGAACCTCCGTCGTCCCTTCTGCAACCAGACCAGCAAGAACCAGCGATGCACTCGCGCGCAAGTCGCTCGACATTACCGTTGCTCCCTGTAACGTGGCCCCACCGGTAACAATCGCGGTGCTGTCGGCGATTTCGATCTCTGCTCCGAGTCTGCGGAGTTCCGGTACGTGCCCAAAGCGCGTCGGGTAGATCGTCTCGGTTATCCGGGAAGTGCCGCGCGCAGTGAGCATGAGGGTGATCCACTGCGCTTGAACATCTGTTGGGAAACCAGGATACGGGGCCGTTGTTACGTTCGTTGGAGTGATCTCACCATCGCAGCGAAGGCTGATTGTGCTCCCATCTACATCGAGGGTGCATCCGATTTCCTCGAGCTTATCGAGCACTGCTCCAAGATGGTAGGGATTGGCATGAACCAGCCGCACTGATCCACGGGTTGCTGCTGCGGCAATCAGGTACGTCGCTGCTTCGATTCGATCGGGGATGTTCTCGATCACCTCAAGGGGCGTAAGCGCAGGAACACCGCGAATGCGCAGCGTGGACGTTCCGATCCCTTCGATCTGGGCTCCCATCGCAACGAGCATCTGCGCCAGTGCTGTTACCTCTGGCTCGATGGCAGCGTTCGTGAGGATCGTTTCGCCTTCGGCGAGCGAGGCTGCGTAGAGAATGTTCACCGTCGCGCCGACCGAGGGCACGTCCAAATGAATCGTAGCCCCGCGCAAACGATCAGCACGTGCGTTGATGTAGCCATGCTCAACATCAATTTCGGCGCCGAGTTTTTCCATTCCTTTCAGATGCAAATCCACCGGACGCGGACCGAATGCACAACCGCCGGGAAGCGAGACACGTGCGCGGCCATACCGTGCCAGTAACGGACCGAGAACGTAAATCGAAGCACGCATTTTCTTGACGTGCTCATACGGCGCTTCGAATGAGGAAATCGAGCGCGTATCAAGGAACAACTCGCCGCCAGGAGAGAGCTCGACGTGCACACCAAGCCGTGCCAGCAGCCGGGACATCGTCCATACATCGCGGAGGTTGGGCGTCCGACGGATGCGATAGACACCCGGCGCAAGCAGTGTCGCGGGCATGAGCGCGAGCACTGCGTTCTTCGAACCTGCAACGGCGATCGTACCGCGAAGGGGGCGGCCACCTTCGATGATAAATTTGTCCATTGACACAAGCGGGTAGAGTATGACGGCTCGCGTCCTCGTCTGGAAGGAACGCCAGATGGAGTGCCGCACGAAATTACGCCACATTCAACGACACGGAACCAACTGTTGATGCAACCGAACTGGTTTGTCGCGATCGAAGCTGTAGCCGAGCAACCCCTTTCGTTCCCGCCTCTGGTCGAAGGGATGCGATTGCTCCATCCAGCCGATTACCACGTTACGATCGCATTCTTTGGACAACTGCCCTTTGATCCGAGCGATCGCATCGCTGGGCTGCTCAGCCAGATACGCTCCGGGCGTTTTTGCGCTGTTGCAACGGAAGCACTGCTCCTGCCGCGGCGGGACTATGCCAGCGTCGTTGCGCTCGGCTTCGGCGAGGGCAGTGATACGCTGCGGAGTGTAATCACACAGTGGCGCGATCGCTTGCGTGGAGCGCTCGACCTTGATCCGGAGCAACGACCCGTACTTCCGCACCTGACCGTCGCACGCATGAAGCCTCGCCGCGACCACTGCGCAATCCAAGAGCGCAGCAGATGGGCAGCCGCACTCGCAGGCGAGCTCCCCATCACGTTCTCCTTCCGGCGGATCGGACTCTACACCTGGCAGAATGAGCGCAAGCCAAATCATCCGCAATACCGAGCGACGCGCTGGGTCGAGCTGGAATGATTCCTCGCTTCCTCCGCTGGAGGGAGCGCGTTTACTGCTCGCTGAGCGCACGCATGAGTTTCCGCTTCGCTACAGGGAGAATCGTTTCGGCATACGGGAAATCCAGCTCGGTCTCGCACGCGAACGTTGCGGGATTCGGTAGCTCTGGATACTGCTCAATCAACCGATGCTTGACAGCTTCGGGTGCCTCCCAGACTCCACGATTGTGCAAGGAAAGAATCTCCGTCGTGCGGAGTGCGCGGTAGCGGTCGCCGTGCTCGACTAACTGCGCGCTTGTATAGCGTAGCACGTGGAGCGTGCACGTTCGGTGCTCTGGGATGAGAACGTAGCCTTCGCTGGTGTACATCGGGAGCAGTCCGACACTCGAGATCGTGATGTTTTCTTCGACAAAGTCGAACAGCGCTGCCCCTTCTTCGATTGCTTCTGCAAGCCGAGGCATTGCCCATCGAATCAACTCGAAGAGTTGCTCCAGTGAGTCGTGGTGGGAACGCTCGACCGTGCGATTTTCTTCTGGGGCTGGTAGCAGCTGCAGTTGCTCGCTCAGGTGCAGCTGTTCGTGCTCTTGGAGGATACGCTCGAGTGTGCGATAAATCCCGATGAGCTCCTGCAAAGCTGGGTAGAGCTGATTGCGACGAAACTGCGCAACGAGCCAATCAATCGCGGCACAGATTTCGTACTGCCGCTGCTCGAAATCGTCGAACGGCTGAGTGAAGAGTTCTAACGACAGGTGATACATGGCAGAACCTCCATCGTTGACCATCGTCACATACAAACATATCGGCACTCACGGTTCCGACAATAGCACTCGCAGTGCAACTGTGCAGCTGCTGGCACGTGCAGCCTCGAGCGGGGCAGGGATTCCGAGAGAAAGCGGCATGTATATTCGCGCGCACCTCGATGCACGCAGCAGCTGACCCATTCACCGAGACAGTATCTGGCGATGCTTTTCGAACTCCTGCTCTGGATTGATCGCGTCTTTGCCCCGCCTGGTTTTGGCGTTTTTCGGTACGTAACGTTTCGTTCCGCGGCAGCAGCGATCACCGCGCTCGCGATTAGTTTCCTGGTTGGTCCACGCATCATTGCGTTGCTTGCCAAACGGCAGATCGGCGAGCGTGCGAAGGAAGAACTTGCAACGACCGGCAACCATGCAACGAAAGCCGGCACCCCGACGATGGGCGGTCTGATCATTCTCCTTGCGGTGATACTCCCAACGGTGCTCTGGGCAAGCGTATCCAACGTCTTCGTATGGACAATCGTTATAGTAACGCTCTGGCTCGGTGCGGTTGGTTTTCTCGATGACTACCTCAAGGTTGTTCGGAAGCTCCCGAAAGGGTTGATCGCACGCTACAAACTCATCGGACAGATCGCAATTGGCCTTGCGCTCGGTTCGGCGATTTACTTCTTCCCCGAATGGTTCAGTGCAAGCTACGCCCAGGTCAAAACGCTGACGACCGTCCCATTCGCAAAGCACATCAACTTCGACTGGGGAGTCTTTTACATCCCGATGGTAGTGTTTGTGCTGACGGCAACCTCGAATGCCGTCAATCTCACCGATGGCCTCGATGGACTTGCGATTGGTACCGTCGGCATCGCAGCGCTTGCACTGGCACTTGTTGCGTACGTCAGTGGCAACGCAGTCTTTGCGCAGTACCTGACCATCATGCACTTGCGCGGCGCTGACGAACTGACCATCTTTGCATCCGCATTGGTTGGGGCGGCGCTCGGTTTTCTCTGGTTCAATGCGTATCCCGCACAAGTGTTCATGGGAGATACAGGCTCCCTTGCGCTTGGGGGCGCAATTGGCGGACTGTGCATCCTCATCAAAAAGGAATTCCTCCTGCCGATCCTCGGTGGAGTCTTCTTCGCCGAGACCCTGTCGGTCATCGTGCAGGTTGCGTACTTCAAGTACACTAAGCGCCGTTACGGCGAGGGGCGGCGGATCTTTCGGATGGCACCGCTGCATCATCACTTCGAACGGTGCGGGTTGCATGAAGCAAAAGTCGTCGTGCGCTTCTACATTGTCGCCATCATCTTAGCCATCGTCACGATGGCAACATTCAAAGTTCGCTAACAATTGCACCTAGTGCTATGGATCGCTTTGCACAGCTGGAAGAGTATCGCCGCCAGGCCATGCTCGGCGGCGGAGCTGAACGAATCGAGGAACAGGATCACAAAGGGAAGCTCACCGCCCGCGAACGGCTCGAGGTTCTGCTCGACCCTGGCTCGTTCGAAGAGTTCGATATGTTCGTGCGGCATCGTTCCAGTGGCTTTGGGCTGGAGCGACATCGTCCATTCGGCGATGGCGTTGTCACTGGCGTTGGAACTATCGGCGGACGCACCGTCTGTGTGTTTTCGCAAGACTTCACTGTCTTTGGTGGCTCGCTCAGCGAGGCACACGCTGAAAAGATTTGCAAGGTGATGGACCTTGCACTCAAGATTGGTGCGCCAATCATTGGCATCAATGACTCTGGTGGCGCGCGGATTCAGGAAGGGGTCGTCTCGCTCGGTGGCTATGCGGACATCTTCTTGCGAAACACGCTTGCCAGTGGCGTCATTCCCCAGATCTCGGTCATCATGGGACCCTGCGCAGGCGGTGCAGTCTATTCGCCCGCAATCACCGATTTCATCTTCATGGTGCGCGGCACATCGTATATGTTCGTCACCGGACCGAACGTCGTCAAAACAGTAACGCACGAAGATGTCACCTTCGATGAGCTTGGCGGCGCCGACACACACGCGACCAAGTCGGGCGTCGCGCACTTTGTCTTCGATAACGAAATCGAAACGCTCCTTGCGGTGCGAAAGCTTCTAGGGTTTCTGCCATCGTCCAATAGTGCGCCGCCTCCGCGCCTGCCAACGCTCGACATCCCCGACCGGCTGTGTCCACGGCTTGATCGAATCATTCCTGCTGACCCTACCCAGCCCTACGACATGAAGCAGGTTATCGAGGAAATTGTGGACGAAGGCGACTTTTTCGAGGTGCACGCCGACTACGCGCCGAACATCATCGTCGGGTTTGCAACGCTCAACGGCCAGCCTGTTGGAATTGTCGCCAACCAACCGAATGCTCTTGCAGGGGTGCTCGACATCAACAGCTCGGTGAAAGCAGCACGCTTTGTCCGCTTCTGCGATTGCTTCAATATCCCACTTATCGTGCTGGTTGACGTTCCGGGCTTCTTACCCGGCACCGACCAAGAGTGGAACGGCATCATTCGGCATGGTGCGAAACTGCTCTACGCGTTCTGCGAAGCAACAGTCCCCAAACTCACCGTCATCACGCGCAAAGCATACGGTGGTGCATATGATGTGATGAACTCCAAGCACATTCGTGGCGACTACAACGTTGCGTGGGTAACAGCCGAGATCGCCGTCATGGGTGCAAAAGGCGCTGTCGAGATTTTATTCCGCAAAGAGCTCGAACGCGCAGAAAACAAAGAGGAACGCGCACGCCAACTCGAACAGGAATACACCGAACAGTTCGCGCACCCCTACCGCGCAGCAGAGCGTGGATACGTTGACGATGTCATTATCCCAAGCCAAACACGGCAACGACTCATCCGTGCACTTGCGCGACTTTCGAGCAAACGCGACACCAACCCACCGAAAAAACACGGCAACATTCCACTCTAAGCACCGCATGCGAAGTCTTGCATCGAAAAGAGTGTATCGCCTCCAATGCACGCTCTGATGCGGCTTTCAGAGCATGTGTCGTTGAGAATACTTTCGCCCACGCTCTCCGACTGCGAAGATTTTTTCGTTGCATGAAAAAATTCTCTTGCAAAATCGCTTTTGGTTTTGTAGTATTGCAGTGCATTTTGTTTGTACCACTTTAGTACAAAGAGGTCGCTATGGCAACTGCCAAGAAAGCGGCTGCGAAGAAGCCAGCCAAGAAGGCGGCTGCAAAGAAAGCGCCTGCGAAGAAGGCTGCAGCGAAGAAAGCTGCACCAGCAAAGAAGGCGCCCGCCAAGAAGGCGGCTGCAAAGAAGGCAGCGCCAGCAAAGAAAGCAGCGAAGTAGTTCGGTTGCTGGCTCTCTTCTCCCAGGAGGCTCTCGCCGCCGCGAGAGCCTTCTGTGTCAATGGTGGTAGTCCGTTGCCATGGTTGCCGATGCAGTTTCTGTTGCTACACAGAACCCAGCACTATTTTCGCACGAGCGCACTCTTACGCTGGCAATGCACTACGGAAAATGGCACAACCAACGACCATCGAACGATTCCTGATTCTCGGTGCGCCGCACATCGTTGCGGAAACGGCAGACTTCCTCTCGCGCAACCATGCAGAGTTTCGCATTCTCGATTGGGACGCAACGCTGGATGGCTCCAGCTCACTTCTCCTTCGATCTGCTCCCGCACAGCCGCTTTTGCGGAACAACCGCCTTCTGCACCCACATCTACATCGCATCGTCACCTCTCCTGGTGAAATCGAAGATGGCGAGCAGCCCACGGTGATTTTGGATCTCTCGCTGCTGAGGGCCCAGCACCGGACACCGGTGCCCCAAGTTGTGCACGAGCTCTTCCCGAACGCTCTCATTCTCAGTTCCACGCTGACGTGTACTGCAACGGAGCTTGCTGCACTCGTGGGCACAGGTTCATCCCTTGTTGGATTCAACGGCATGCCTGGCTGGACATCGCTGGGCAGGATCGAACTTGCTCCAGCACTTCAAACCTCCCAGGATGCAACCGCACGCGCACGCAGCATCCTTGCGCAGCTGGGGATCGAAACCGAACTGGTTGAAGATCGCGTTGGGCTTGTCATCCCGCGTATCTTGGCAACGCTGATCAACGAAGCAGCATTTGCTGCGATGGAACAGATCGCAACGCCCGAAGACATTGATCGCGCCGTAAAGCTTGGCGTCAACTACCCGCATGGTTTGCTCGAATGGGCGGACATGCTTGGGCTCGATTGCACCCTGCGCATCCTCGATGCACTCTTCGACGAATACCAAGAGCCACGCTACCGCGCCTGTCCACTGCTCCGGCAGTATGTCCGCGCTGGTTGGAATGGCCAACAGAGCGGCAAAGGTTTTTTCGAATACTCGGAAGGTACCCACTAGCCTTATGCGTCCCTCTGTCGCACTGCTCGATGAATCGCTCGGTGCCAGACTCGATGCGTTTCTGCGTCCGCTGCCACCTTCCTGGCAGCGATGGATCGTAACACCCTCCTCGAGTGACACTGGCGCACACGCAGTGCCTCGGCTGTCCGCCACCACAAAGAGCCAATCGTGCATTTGCCAAGAGGGAGCGTGCATTCGCGATGCCGTACTTGCCGCAGTACCCGATCGCGCATTCATCGCAGCAGTGATCGTGCAGCCTGCACTGGCGTGCCTTTGTCTCTGTGCCGATGCAGTGTTTGTGCCGAGCAATCTTGTTGCCTGGTGCCGAACTCACGGCATTCCCACAACCCACGCTCGTACACTTCCAGAGCTGGCATTGCTCTGGGAACGTTTCCTGCGTGCAGCGCTGTGGCGCACGCGATACCAGGCGCATCGCTATCGTCACTATTGCTTGGAGGTCGAATGAAGCCCTCTGCATGCGTTCCAGCCATTGCGCTCGTTGTTGTATTTCTCCCAACGTTTGCACACGCACAAGACTACACGACGATCATCCGCTCTGCTGTAGTCAATGGCCGTACTATTCCAGACCGTGCATGGAAAGCGGGAATCGAAATTCGTCCGGAAGACTACATCCAATGGCTCGCCGCTGTGCGCACCAGCACAGGCGATACAATCGAAGCAGCAAGCTACCTCACCGAATTGAGCCACAACGACGTTACCCAACAGCGCCTGCAAACTACGCCCACGATCGAATACAAAGGGCTTCCCGAGGGAGACTACACGCTCCGCATCCAAGCGCAACTTGCACCGGGCAGCAGTGCTGCGCCGATTCTCCTTCGCTTTCGCGTTGGGCGCACTCTCGCCATTGGGGATGAGCAACCGCAACCGGCAGCGGCACCAGACACCACAACCAGTGCCGGAACGTCCGCATTCCCGATTCGCTTGTGGATTGCGGTTGCGCTGGCATCGAGCATCATCAGTTTGATACTCGCAACACTGCTTCTCCAACACCGCCGGCGCTCGCGTCTTACCGCCCAAGATTTCGACCGCCTCCAGACGGAGCTCGACCACACCAAGAGTCGCCTTGCTGAGCTAGAGCAACTCAAGCAGCACCAACAACAGGAGCTTGAGCAGGTACACCATCAGCTCGCTACGTACCGACACCACGCAGAACAGAGCAACAAGCATCTGGCCGAACAGAATCGCCAACTCCGCCAACAAGTTGAACAGCTGCGTGCTGCCAAAGAGCGACTCGAACAGCTCCAGAAAGAAAAGGATGAGCTGCTCAGCAGACTCGTCCACGACATCAAGAATCCTCTGCTCGTCATCGAGCAGCTGGTGCAGCTGCTCCGTCAGTACGACAGCAATTCGTCTCAAATGCAACAACTCTTGAATGACCTGGCTGAAACCACCAGCCGCGTGCTCGCACTCTCGCAGCAAGTCTCGCGCCTGCTTGCGCTCGAGGGCAGTGACGGTCTGTTGTTCAACATTGAAGCAGTCAACCTCACCGAAATCCTGCGCTCTGTTATCCGCCGCAATGCCTACCTTGCACGGCGCAAAGGCATCGAGATTATCGAAGAGCTTCCCGAGAACATGGTTGCTGAGTGCGACCCCCAGCGCATTGAGGAAGCCTTCGACAACGTCGTCAGTAACGCGATCAAGTATTCTCACGCAAACTCCATCGTTCTAGTTCGTGCGAAAGCAGGGGAAGCGTCGCACACAATCGAGATTGAAGATCATGGTGTTGGGATGAGCACCGAGGATATGCAGCGCCTTTTCGAGCGCGGCATGCAAGGATCAGCTGCTCCAACAGCGCAAGAGCCATCGAGTGGTATTGGGCTTTGGATCGTTCGGCGGATTATTGACCGCCACAACGGAACGATCAAGATTCGCAGTACCCAAGGCGAAGGCACGCTCGTTACCATTACACTCCCAGCCACCCAATCACAGATGCAACCTGCTTCCGACGACAGCGCTCCGATTTCCAGAAACCAATAACCTATCGGCACACTGGCACAGAACTTGAGGGAGTAGAAGCGAAAAGGATCACCATCGCTTCACCGATGCGCCATGGATGTGCGCGATTACCTCTTCCGCGAAAAGCTGCCGCTGATGAGCACTGCACTCGAAGCATACGCGCTGCGGCAGCGAACAATTGCAAAGAACATCGCGAACGCAACCACGCCAGGCTATCGCCCCGAACGGGTTCGATTCGAGGAAGAGTTCCTGCAAAGCGAATTGATGCTCCGAGGCACACGCACGAACGCTCAGCACATTGGCATCGGGCCGCCGTTCGATGACGAAGTCCAGCCCGAACGCGAGCAAGCCCCCGTGCCCAAGCCGGAGGTGTACTTCGCGGGCGAATCCCACGTCAACGTGGATAAAGAAATGGGCGAGCTGGCAAAAAATCAAATCCGCTTCCGTTTGGTGGCGCGTCTGGCGCAGCGATACTTCAGCGGACTCCAGCAAGCAATCAAAGGTACACCACAATAACATCACGGAGGATGCCTGCAATGGAAAACATCTTCTCGTCGTTCGCATTCAGCGCGCAGGGTCTGAGCGTTCAGCGGATGCGCCTTTCGAGCGTGGCAAAGAACATTGCCAATGCCGATACCACCCGCGACGAACGCGGCCAGGTCTATCGCCGCGAAGTCGTCGTCGTCCGTGCGCGTCAGCGTGGCACGTTCGAGGATGCGCTGCAGCTATCGCTCCCGCTGGCGCGAAGCTCACCATCGCATGTTGATCCCGAAACGCCAGGCCTGCGTGCCCCCGACGACCAAATCCTCAAGGCACAGGTCGCGCGCGACAATTCACCGCCTCGGATGGTGTACGATCCAACGCACCCGGACGCGAACGCCGAAGGCTACGTCCAGATGCCAAACGTAAACATCGTCACCGAGATGGTCGAGATGATTTCAGCGCAGCGTGCGTTCGAAGCCAATACCGGCGTGATCGCAGCAGCCAAGAACATCGCTCGTGACTCGCTGGAGATCTAAACAATGCAGCTCCGCGCCATCACTGCGTACCAGCAGGCAGCCGCGCACGCACAACGCACCGTCCAGCAGGCAGCACCTGCCCGGAAACCCGAACAGCTCGAGCATCGCACCACACCACCCGCTCCGCTCGTGGTCGAGCTGTTCAACCGGAACGGACGTGCGCAGATCGTTGCAACAGGCATTCACGTAGACAAACGCATCTGACCACTACTGCTCGGAGACAAGCTATGGCACCGATTCCACCGCTCCAGTCATTCCCAACGCAACTGCCACTTCCGCAGCAGACTGCACCTGCTCAGGCGAACGGGCCGACGTTCGACGAAACACTCCACACATTTCTCGACAGCGTCAACGATCTCCAGAAGGAAAGTGGCTCACTCAGTGAACGGTTCATCAAAGGTGAGGCAGTTGATCTCCACGACGTCATGATCGCCGCGGAGAAAGCAAAGACGAGCTTCCAGCTCCTGATGGAGCTGCGCAATAAAGCGCTCGATCTCTATCGCGAAGCAATGCGTATCCAAGTTTGATTCGAGTAATCGCCCATGCCACTTCCACCATTTGTCAACCAAGCAAAAGAGTTCTGGCAGCGGCTGCGTACACCGCAAAAACTGACCATTATCGGCGCAGTACTCGCTGCAGTCGGCATCATCGCCGCCATTGTTGCTGCCACATCGTCACAGCCGATGGCCGTCCTCTTCAGCGACCTTGATCCCAAGGATGCAGGCACAATTGTCGAAAAGCTCAAAGAGCAAGCCGTCCCCTACGAACTTGCCGATGGCGGCGCAACAATTCGCGTCCCTCAATCCCGCGTGTACGAACTCCGCTTAGCACTTGCACGCGAAGGGCTACCATCGAATAGCACAGTCGGCTACGAAATCTTCGATCGCACCAATCTCGGCATGAGCGATTTTGTCCAGAAGCTCAACCACAAACGCGCACTCGAAGGCGAACTGCAGAAGACCATCGCGAGCTTCGATGAGGTGCAGAAGGTGCGCGTGATGATTGTGCTGCCGGAGAAAGCGCTCTTCGAACAAGAACAGAAAAAACCAACGGCATCAGTGCTGCTGCACCTCAAAAGCGGTCGTAGCTTGAGCAAGCTCAACATCGAAGGTATCCAAAATTTGGTTGCCAGCAGCGTCGAAGGACTCAGCCCAGCCGACGTCACAATCGTTGACCAACATGGGCAAATCCTCAGCCAGGCGCCCCGCGAAACCTCAACCCTTGCAGGACTGACCGCAACGCAGTACGAACAGCAGCAGAAAGTCGAGAGCTACCTTACCTCGCGCGTCCAATCATTGCTCGATGGTGTCCTCGGTCCAGGCAACAGCGTCGTCCGCGTGAGCGCCGAACTCGACTTCACCCAACGTGAACAAACACGCGAGAACTACGACCCCGACGGCCAGGTTGTCCGCAGCGAAGAGCGCATCGCCGAAGCGCGCCGTTCTCAAGACTCGCTCGACTACCCCGCAGTCAATAGCGAAAGCAACGCTACAAAGGTTCGCACCAACTACGAAATCTCGCGGACGGTCGAGCGCATTGTCGGTGGCGTTGGAACGATCAAACGCATTTCTGCATCGGTGCTCGTCAACGGCATCACGAAAGTTGTCGAACAAGACGGGAAGAAGGTTGTCCAATACACACCCCGAAGCCAAGAAGAGCTCCAAAAACTCACGCAGATTGTCCGCAATGCTATCGGCTACGACCCTGAACGAAACGACCAGGTGAGTGTTGTCAATCTTCCCTTCGATACGACACTGCTCGACCAACCAGAGGAAGAGCCAACATTTTCGCTGCCGCGCGGAAATCTCGTGCTCGGTATCGCTGCACTGCTTGCAGTCCTGGCTGCACTATGGGCGCTGCGGCGTTTGGTTCTCTCGCCACCGCTACGACGCCGCATCGAGGAAATTTTCGTGCCGAACGCCGCACTACAACTTGCCCCGGAAGGTCCGGTGGCGCCATCGTTGGAACCGCCAGCGGAGCCTGCGCCCGTTGCACAACTAGAAGAACATCGGGAACTATCGCCCTACGATGAGCTTCGTCAACGTGTGCGTGCCAAGCTTGATTCTGCAACCGCAAGCGGCCTGACGGAAGAGGATCTCATGGTCGAAGAGATGAAAGACCGCATTCGTCGCTTCATTCACGAGAACAATGCCGAAGCAGTCAAGCTCATCCAAAGTATGATCAACCAAGAGCATTGACCGATGAGCGCAATCGTCCAACAGCGCCAACTCTCCTACGAACAGCTCTCGCCCCGCCAGAAAGCAGCGCTCCTGCTGTTGGCGCTCGATGTTGAAACTGCTGCGAAAGTGTTCCAGGGGCTTCGCCAGCAGGACATCGAACAGGTCAGTGTCGAGATCGCAGCTCTCGATGCTGTCCCCAAAGAAATCACCGCCAAAGTGATCGAGGAGTTCTACAACGTGCTCGTCAGCCGCGAGTACATGCTCACTGGCGGCGTCGAGTACGCGCGACTTCTGCTGGAGCGCACGTTCGGACCGGAAAAGAGCCGTGAGCTCCTCGAGAAAGTCAAGATGCTCTCAACCGTCCGCGGCTTCGACATCCTCAAGAAAGCCGATCCCCAGCAGCTGGCAAGCTTTCTTTCGAAAGAGCATCCGCAGACGATTGCATTGCTGCTATCGCACCTTCCAACAAACCAGAGCGCCGAAGTCCTCGAGCGCTTTCCCGATGACCTTCGCACTGATGTGATCATCCGCATTGCAACGCTCGGCAAAGTCTCCCCGACGATCGTTCAACAGATCGAGCAAGTCGTTGACCAGATCGCCGAACAAACGCTATCCCAAAACTTGGCAACTGCCGGTGGCGCGCAGATCGTTGCTTCGATCCTGAACCTTTCTCCGCCGGCAATTGCAAAAACAATCATGGAACAGATCGAGCAGACCAATCCACAGCTTGCGCAGGACATCAAGCGCATGATGTTCCTCTTCGAGGACATTCTCTTGATTGACGATCGCGGGATTCAACGCATTCTGCGCGAAGTCGATCGGCGTGATCTTGTCCTTGCGCTCCGCGGTGCGGATGAGCGGCTCCGCGCAAAGATTTTCAAGAACATGTCCGAGCGCGCCGCCAAGGTCGTCAAGGAAGAACTCGAACTGATGGGACCAGTCAAGCTCAAAGACGTTGAGGCTGCTCAGCAGCGCATCGTCGAGGTTGTCAAGCGGCTCGAAGAGCAAGAGGAAATCACCATCAGCGGTCGCGGTCGGGACGAAGTGTACATCTAACGGCTCGCCGAGTGCGTCACTGCTGCAATCGAAGCTCGGCAGCGATCGCGCTGAAACTAAGTGCAGCGCTCAACCGCTCTGCAGCCTGAAGAGCGATTCTCTGCTGCGGATGACCAACGCGACCGAGGATGAGCGCGATATTGGCAAGCGCAACGCACTGGACGTGCACGGAAGCCTGGCGAGCGTGCAGCGCAGATTCCACTGCATGCTCCCAGGCATGGGCAATGCGTCCATCCACACAGTCTGCAACGGTGCGCATCGCTGCGACAAGAGATGCAAGTTCAGGGACCTGGCCGAAAGCAGCACCTTCCTCTGCTGCAAGAGCAGCAAGCTGCGTTCGCGCGTGCTGGGTCTCGCCAAGATCGAGCGCTATCCGAATCCGCACCAACTCGCCGAGCAGACGCTCTAGTGGCGAGCGTCCATCGAGCACAAGCTGCTCTGCAGCACGGCGAGCATCCTCAAGGTTTCCAGCATACCACAACGCGACGACCGCGCCGAGCTCTTCGAAAAAGTCCTTCCTACTTTCGGCACTGCGCAGAGAGTCCGTGTGTTCGTTCTCCCCGATACTCCTCTGCGCAAATGCGGCAACGAGTGTATGCCCAGTTTCCAGTGCTGTGCGGTAGAGCTGTTCGAGCACCTGCTCAGCCGCAGCGGTGTTGCCCGCTTCCACCAAGTGCGCCGCTACAATCGGTGCAAGTTGCTCTGCGAGTGCGTCATCTGCAGCCGAGCGCATCCTCTCCTGGAGAATTGCTGCAATCCGCGAATGCACCTCGATGCGCTCCTCGTGCTCGAGGTACTCGACAAAGTAGCGGTAGTACCCCGCATGCGTGAAGGTGTAGGCAGTCGTTTCCACCCCATAGAGCCGGCGCATCCCGAGACTGCGAATGACACCGCTCCGCTGTTGGAGCGAGCGTAACAAACGCACCGTCCCGATCGGATCGCGCTGGAGAAGTTGCGCAACGACGAACACCGTGAACGTCATCCCTTCGGCAGCGCAAAGGGCCAGCACCAGCTTCGTTTCCTCGTCGAGTCCACCGAGCGTCTCCTCGAGCATGGCATAGAGCGATGCGGGCCGGTAGTCCGTTCGGAGCACGGAAAGATCGAGGCTGCCATCAGCTTTGAATGGCGAGTGCTGACGGAAGTACTGCAAGTATGCGATCGCCACGGCAGGAACACCTCCCGTCTGCTGGAGCAACCATTCATCGAAGACCGTATCAGGGCGGTAGTGCTCCAGATGCTGCTGTGCAAGCTGACAAAGTTCGCTGCGTGAAAGGAGCGGCACTTCGACTTGCACGATCTTGCCACTACTGGCAGCAGCCAGGAAACCTTCGAGTGCAGGGTTCTGGGCTTGTGTGACCGATGGCTCGTATGCGAACACGATTGCAAGTGGAACGCTGCGGTTCGTCTGGAGAAGTTGCTCAAGCAGCTCAACTGATGCGGCGTCGAGCCACTGCGCATCATCAAAGAGGAGGACGAGCGGGGATTCTGCTGCAAGCTCTTCGAGCGCATAAGCGATTTGTTCGGTCTGGGTTGCTGGCTGCTGCCCTGCTTCGCGTCGGTACTCGCGCATATCGCGCAGTACTTCCTTGGTCACATCGAAAATTGAGCCGACCAGCGGAATCATCCCCAGCACGGAAAGCCCGATGTTCATGATCAAGCGCCGTTTGGCTTTCTCCTGCGGATTGGCCAGGAGCAGCTCGATTCCTTTGAGGAACGGATAGAGCGGCTGCACGAGCGGAACTGATTGCTGCCCAATTGGCGCAGGGCATTCGACGAGCGCTGTGCGCGCGGCAGTGGCAAGCCTGGCACGGCAGCACTCAAGGAGGGTCGTCTTTCCATATCCACTTTCCCCAGCAAGCGCAACAAGCCGAATCCGCCGCTGCCCCAGTGCTCTCTGCACTGCAGTTACAACATGCTCCACCAGTGCAGCACGATTCGACGTTAGCACCCGTTCCATCACACCGCCACGTTCATCGTTCGACGCCCCTGACGGAGAAAGCGCACCTGCAACCAGGATGCACCCGCAATCAGAACGACGACCACGACCGCGATTGCTGCAGCATATCCCATCCCATCGCTCCGTTCGAACGCGTTGCGGTAGAGCTCGTAGACGAGCGTCGTCGTTGTTCCCTCGAGCGGCCCGCCACGCGTCATCACGTACACCTCCACGAACACTTGGAAAGACTTGATCGTGTTCATCACGATGATAAACGTCAACGTTGGCCGTAGTAGTGGCAGTGTAATCCACCGCAGCTGCTGCCACGAACTTGCTCCGCTGAGCGCTGCTGCGTCGTAGAGCTGGCGCGGTATCGTTTGCAGCCCAGCAAGGACAATGACCATGTAGTAGCCTGTTGCCATCCACACATCCATCGCCATGATTGCCGGAAGCGCCGTTGTCGGCTCAAGCAACCACCCACGCTCAGGATGTGGCACCCCGAGCCACCCAAGCACCAGGTTTAGGTACCCATCGCGTGCGTAGAGATTGCTGAACACCAGCGCCACGACGACAAGCGACGTCACCGTTGGGAGAAAGTACATTGCACGGAGAACCGACCCGATGCGGCGATCAGCTATTCGATCAAGGAGCAGCGCGAGCACAAGTGCGAGCACCGTCGTCACAGGCACTGTCCCGAGCGTGAACACGAGCGTGTTCGAGAGCGCCTTCCAGAAGAGTGGGTCGTGCGCAAGTGCACGGAAATTGGCAAGCCCGACCCATCGCTGCTCTCCGGTCAACGTGGAATAATCGCTCAAGCTCAAAAGAAACGCCGATGCAATTGGATAAAGCCAGAACGCCACAACGGTAATAACCCACGGCAGAACAAGGATAAACCCACTGCGATACTGTTGCCGGGCAATGTCTGCGTGATTCATTGCTTTCGCCGATGGTGGTGATGAACTGGCCGTGGCACTCGGCTCGGCGGAGCGACGGTGAATACTGCAGGCAGGCTATAGCCATCGCTGGTAGCAATTGGCAACTCGCTCTGCGCATCAACAGCGCGAATGGTCCAGACATACCTGCCACGGGGCAAGTGTTGCGGGTGCCACTCAAGCGACGTTGCGTTGCAAATGCGGCGCTCCACCAGCGGTGACTGCACTCGTAGAGCCTCGGCAATGTTGAGCGAATCAGGTAAGGCGTAGCATCGCACGATGTAGCACGTTCCCGGGCGCGGTGGAAGGACTGGCATCCACTGGAAGCGAGCAGTTACCTGTTTTCGCTGCATAGCTCTGAGCGTATCGCTCAGTACTGGCGCGAGCGGGATCGGCAGTTGGTAAGAAAAAACGTAACGCTCCACACACACGGGCGCAGTAAAATGCTCCACTCCCATCGAGTCTGTGACATGGATGCAAATGGTGAGGGTGCCGGTATCACTGAGTGCTTTCCAGCGCGGGTCGAGATGGCGGGGATCGTCCGGGAACACAAGCTCGCCCCAGATCTCATTGCCACGGAGACGTAGCCGCTCTCCTGGCGAAATCGTCCATACGCGAGTCCGTGGCAGCTTCGTGCGCGCCAGGATTTTTCCAGCTTTCGTTACAACAACCCGCGGGATGCAACGAATGCTTCGTTCCGAACGGTTCTCGAGTTCGAGCGTTGCGTGGTGCCATTCCGCGATGTAGCTGGAGAGCACGCTGTCAAGCTGGAAATGAACTTCGATTGGATAGGCTATCCCCTGCTGCCGGTAGGCTGGCACTAAGAGGATGAGGGCAACGATGGCGGGAAGCCACATGGCGCACTGATTACGTCGGTTCCTTATCATTGCGTGCAAAGATAGCAGCACATGTCGCATCACTTCTGCACAGCCATGGCACCGAACACCCGCCTTTTCGACTACGATCGCTCGAACATGCGAGCGGTTTTGCGCACCTTTCCAGAGCAAGTGCGCCATGCATTGCAGATCGCGCAGACGGCACCACCCCTCGAAGGGGTCGAGGTTCGCTCGGAGGTTGTCGTCGCAGGTCTTGGAGGCTCTGCAATTGGTGCTGATCTTGTCCGCTCGTATTTGGCAGCAGTAGGCGGTGCTGAACGTTTGCGGATGCACATTTGGCGTGGCTATGGCGTCCCCCCGTTTCTGGACCGCTCGAGCGTGCTCATCGCCAGCTCCTATAGTGGCCAGACAGAAGAGACGCTCTCGGCATTTCGCGAAGGACGCAAGCGCACCTCGCACCTGCTCTGCATTACCACCGGCGGGCAACTTGCCGCACTCGCCAAACGGCACAAGGTACCTTGCATTCTCATCCCCGCGGGCTTTCAGCCACGGTGTGCACTGGGGTATTCGCTCTTCCCCTTGCTGATGACCGTCTTGAGCCACCCTGCCGTCGAAGAGCCAGCGCGCCAGACCACCGAAAAC
>BEHW01000002.1 GCA_002898675.1 bacterium HR20 | reverse complement strand
TGGTGTACTCATTCGCATGGCAGTGTTGATTGAGATTGTTGCTCCAGATCTTGTCGAACCATCTCTCCACAACTGATGCCCAGACGGACCGATATCGAGACCGTGATGATCATTGGTTCTGGTCCGATTATCATCGGCCAGGCCTGCGAATTCGACTATAGCGGCACACAAGCCTGCAAAGCACTTCGCGCCGATGGCTTCCGTGTCGTCTTGGTCAACTCGAACCCTGCAACGATTATGACCGATCCCGAGATCGCCGATGCAACCTACATCGAACCGCTGACTGCAGAGGTGCTCGAAGCAATCATCGCAAAGGAGCGGCCCGACGCGTTGCTACCGACGATGGGCGGTCAGACCGGACTTAACCTGGCTGTCGAGCTTGCCGAGCGCGGCACACTCGAACGCTACGGTGTTGAGCTGATCGGTTCTAACCTCCGCGCGATTCAGCTTGCCGAAGACCGAATGGAGTTTCTCCGTGTCGTTGAACGCTGCGGGCTTGAGATGCCGAAAGGCGCTTTTGTCAACAGCGTGGAGGAGGGAATGGCTGCGATCGAGCGCATCGGCTTTCCTGCGATCGTGCGCCCGTCCTTTACGCTCGGTGGAACAGGTGGCGGTGTTGCGTACAACCTCGAGGAATTCGCCGAAATACTCCGCAACGGATTGCTCGCGTCGCCGATCCACCGCGTCCTTGTCGAAGAGTCCGTCCTTGGATGGAAGGAGTACGAACTCGATGTCATGCGCGACAGAGCTGATAACGTCGTCATCATTTGCTCGATCGAAAACTTCGACCCAATGGGGGTTCATACCGGAGATTCGATCACTGTGGCACCTGCGCAGACCCTCTCTGATCGCGAATACCAGCGAATGCGGGATGCCGCTATCAAAATCATTCGCGAAGTCGGCGTGGATACGGGCGGTTCGAACATCCAGTTTGCGGTCAATCCACGCGATGGCCGGATGGTTGTTATCGAGATGAATCCGCGTGTATCGCGAAGCTCTGCGCTCGCATCGAAGGCAACAGGATTTCCAATCGCCAAGATCGCAGCAAAGCTTGCTGTGGGGTATCGGCTCGACGAAATCCAGAACGATATCACGCGTCGGACGCCATCGTCATTCGAACCTGCGCTCGATTACGTTGTGGTGAAAATCCCGCGATGGGATTTCGAAAAGTTCCGTGAAGCGGAGGACCGTCTCGGCGTCCAGATGAAGTCCGTCGGTGAGGTGATGGCGATCGGTCGAACGTTTAAGGAGGCATTGCAAAAAGCAATTCGTTCTCTGGAGCGACGCCATGGAGGATTCGGCTTTGACTCGCCAGAGCGCTGCACGATGCTCCAGCTCAGTGAAAGTGAACTGCAAGTGCTTCGGAGTACGCTTGCTCGCCGATCGTCAAGTTCGCTTGATGATCTTTTCGATGCACTTCGCGCTCGAATGCCACTCGAGGAAATTCACGCGCTAACGGGCTACGATCCATGGTTCATTGACCAATGCCAGCAAATTGTCGAAGCCGGTTTTGCGTGGATGCAGCATGTTGCTGGAAAGCCTTCTGCTGAGTGGAGTCCGACGATCCTGCGGCGAATGAAGCAGCTCGGCTTTTCCGATGCGCAACTTGGAGTGATGAGTTCGGTTTCGGAGCGTGCTGTGCGGCAGCTGCGGCAGAAGCTGGGCATCATGCCGACCTACAAAACCATTGACACGTGTGCTGCAGAATTCGAGTCCGAGACACCCTATCACTACTCCACTTACGGTGAGGAAAACGAGTCGGTACGCTCTGAGCGCAGGAAAGTTGTGATTTTGGGGAGTGGGCCAAATCGTATCGGGCAAGGTATCGAATTCGACTACAGTTGCGTCCGTGCCGTGTGGGCAGCACATAAGCTGGGCTGGGAGGCAATCATGGTCAATTGCAATCCTGAAACCGTTTCGACAGACTACGACACCGCCGACAAGCTCTACTTCGAGCCACTAACGTCGGAGCATGTGCTGGATATCCTCCAAGTAGAGCAACCCGATGGAGTGATCGTAACGCTTGGGGGGCAAACGCCGCTCAAACTTGCCAAGACCCTCGTTGCCGAAGGCATCACGCTTTTGGGAACGCCATGGGAAGGAATTGACCTTGCCGAGGATCGCTTGCGGTTTGGGAGCATGCTCGAACAGCTCGGCATACCGTGTCCCCCGTGGGGAACAGCCCGCAGCGAAGACGAAGCCGTCGAAATCGCCGAGCGCATTGGCTATCCTGTACTCGTGCGGCCCTCGTACGTTCTTGGAGGACGTGCGATGCAGATTTGTTACCGTGAGGAAACTGTCCGACGCTATACGCGCGAGGCACTCGAGCATTCTCCGGAGCACCCGGTACTCATTGACCACTTCCTCGAACATGCATATGAGTTCGACGTCGATTGCATTGCTGACGGCGAAGATGTCCTCATCTGCGGTATCATGCAGCATATCGAGGAAGCTGGTGTTCATTCGGGTGATTCTTCGTGTGTGATCCCGCCGTACAACATAAGCCCAGCGATCGAGCAGCGGATGATTCAATACACGGAAATGCTCGCGCGAGCACTGGGTGTGCGTGGCCTGCTCAACGTACAGTATGCGCTCCAAGGGGAGACGCTCTACGTTCTCGAGGCAAATCCACGCGCGTCGCGGACAGTGCCGTTTCTTGCAAAAGCGACTGGTGTTCCAATTGTGGAGGTGGCGACTGCTGTCATGCTCGGCAAGAACCTCCGCGAGCAGGGGTATGGCAGTGGAATATTGCGGTCGTGGGGAATCGCAATCAAGGAGCCTGTATTTCCCTACACCAAATTCGCACGGGTCAACGTGTTCCCTGGACCGGAGATGCGTTCGACTGGGGAGGTGATGGGGCGCGATACAACGTTCGGAGCAGCGCTACTGAAAGCTCACCTTGCAACGGGGAGCAAGGTTCCGGTGCAGGGGAGAGTGTTCCTCTCTCTGCGTCCGGAAGACAAGTGCGAGCGTGCACTCGCAATTGCTCGTGGCTACCGCGAACTTGGCTTCGAAATACTTGCAACGAGCGGAACTGCTGCATTCCTTCGTGAACACGGTATCGAAGCTGAAACCGTTCTCAAACATTACGAAGGTAGGCCGAGCATCATTGACTACATCAAAAACGGCCAGGTCCACATTCTCATCAACACGCCGCTTGGCGAGCGTGCCCGGCACGATGAGTTCATCATGGGCATGACGGCATTGCAGCACAAAATCCCGTTTTTCACGACACTGGCGGCTGCTGAGGCCTCGCTCGAAGCAATCAAAGCGTTGCGAGCTGGCACCTTTGGCGTCTATGCATTGCAGGAAGAATACGGCGATGGATGGAATCCGTACGTTTCGTCAAGCGCTTCGGTACGTCGAGCGACAGCTCGCTGAGGCAGGTATCGAAGAAGCCCGCCGCGAAGCTGAACTGCTCGTCTGCAATGTAACGCAGTGCAACATGCTTGCTCTGCTGCTGGAACCAGAGCGAGTGCTTTCGGCGGCCGTGCAGCAGCAGCTCAGCCAGCTTGTCCACGTTCGGATCACCGAACGGGTACCGCTGCAGTACTTGCTCGGTTGGGTGGAGTTTTACGGGCTACGGCTTCGCATCACGCCGGCGGTGTTGATCCCTCGGCCAGAAACGGAGTTCTTGATCGCTCGACTGGTCGCAGCAATGCGGGCGTCCACATGGCAGCCACGACGTATTCTCGATATCGGTACCGGATCGGGATGCATTGCATTAGCACTTGCAAAAGAGTTCCCAGGCAGTCGCGTCATTGGTTGGGATTGTGATGAGGCAGCACTGAGCCTAGCAGAAGAGAATGCGCAGCGGCTGGGAATACCGAATGTTTCGTTTGAGCACGTAGACGTTCTGCAATTGGCCGATCCCGATGAGCGCTTCTGGTTGGTTGTTTCCAATCCCCCGTACATTCCAGCATGTGACGTTCCGGTGCTGCCCCCGGAAGTGCAGCATGAGCCAACTACTGCGTTGACTGATGGAGCAGATGGGCTGACGTTCTATCGTCACTACAGCGAGCACCTCTGGAGATTGCTCGAACCTAATGGCATCATCGCGCTCGAATGCAACGATGGGCAGGCAGCTGCAGTCGCAGCGCTCTTTACCGACATGGAAAGCGCTATCGGCACAGACCAGCGTGGAGTAGAGCGCTACGTCCTTGCGGCGTGGGACTGTGATCACCGAGTGTTACGGAATTTTTCTTTGCAGAATGTGCATGCTGCGTCGTAGTTTTGACGCCGATTTTGAACAACAGCATTCGTGGTATGCTTTCACCGAGCATCCGCCGGGAGCAATACGGCGAGCTTGAGATAGTAACTCTCCGCGGGCAGTTCGTCGGTGGCAAAGAGACTGACGAGCTACGCGCTACACTCAACGAGATCCTCCAAGGGCAGCGCCACACAATTCTTCTGGACTTATCGAATGTTACCTACTTGAACTCGACTGCACTTGGGGTCCTGATTGCAGCACACTCGAGCATCACCAAGCGAGGCGGCAAAATTGCGCTCTGTGGATTGAGTGAGTCCCTCGAAAATATCTTCGTCATCACAAAGCTTTCGATGGTCTTCGACATTTACCGTGATCGCGACGCAGCTATTCAAGCACTGTTGTCATCATCCACCAACATGTAACGCGTTATGAAGAACGTCTTCAATGCAGTGGTTATCACGCTTGCACTGATTGTTGCATACAGCGTGTACTTTTTTGTGCTCGGTGCGCCGAGCAACTTCAAGGGCGGCGACATTACGCAGCCGGTCAATACACTCGGGATGATCTACACCGGTGGGCCACTGGTGGGGCTGCTGCTTGCCTGTTTGCTGTTGGCAATTACGTTCTCGATCGAGCGTATGCTTTCGATCAACAAGGCGCGGGGGACAGGCGATGTGGCGCTCTTTATCAAGCGCTGCATCGAGCTGATCGGCGAAGGCAAGATCGATGAGGCAATTGCCGAGTGTGATAAACAGCGTGGCTCGGTGGCCAACATTCTCCGCGCTGGATTGGAGCGCTTCAAGCAAGTGGAAAATGATCCCGAATACGATGCGGAAAAGAAACTCAGCGAGGTGCAACGCGCCATTGACGAAGCGACAAATCTGGAAATTCCGCTCCTCGAAAAGAATCTGGTCATCCTCTCCACTCTGGCATCTATCTCGACGATGATCGGCCTGCTGGGAACTACGGTCGGGATGATTCGTGCGTTCCGTGCACTCGGTGAATCTGGTGGGACAGTCTCGGCACAGCAGCTTTCCATCGGGATTTCTGAAGCGCTCTATAACACCGCTGGTGGCTTAGCCGCTGCGATTATCTCGATCGTTGCGTTCAACTTCTTCACCACCCGAGTTGATAACTTCGTGTACATGATTGACGAAGCGATCCTCTCGATGATGGAACTGCTCACCGTCCGCGTCAAAGAAGTCGCTTAAAAATCGGGCCTTTCATCTATGCCGAAGATCAAGAAAAAACGGCTCGGCTTTGTCATTGACATGACGCCAATGGTGGACGTGACCTTCCTGCTGTTGACATTCTTCATGTTCACCGCTAAGTTCAAAACCGAAGCCGAAGCCGAGCAGAAGTTCGTCATCAAGCGACCCTATGCGTCAGCAGATACATCGAAGCTGCCCGATAAAGACATTGCGATCATCAAGGTCGGTATTGACACCCTCACCGGTGACACAAGCTACTACTACACGATCGTCAACGAGCTTCAGCGACGGCAAGTCTATGACAACCTCAATTTCACACCCGAGCAGCGCAAACCGCAGCTGAAGGTTGGTCTTGATATGCTCGACCAATTGATCATGCAGACACGGATTACCGGACCCCGAACACGGTTTGCAATTGACGGTGACCGGCGGATTCGGTATAAGTGGATTGAGGACGCAATTGACGTCCTCCGCAAGAACAACGCGACAGCGTTCAACTTTGTCACAGAGAAACGCCAGTAACATGTCGTACAACTTGAATCTTTCGCTATGGCTGGTGGCGGCGGCGGTTTAGAACTGCCCGAACGGCAGCGACGCGGGAAAAAGCATAGCAAGCGGAAGAAGAAAAAACGTGTTGGCTTTCGGATTGACATGACGCCGATGGTGGACATCGTCTTCCTGCTGTTGACGTTTTTCATGTACACGACGACGATGGTTACCCCGCAGGTCATGGAGATCAGCGTTCCCAAGGAGGTTGAAGAGAATGTCGAAGTCAACCAAGCGAACCTTTTCACGCTCTATGTACGCGGAGATGGCAAGCTCTTTTTCAGCATGGGCACAGATGAGCCACAACCATTGGCAATGAGCGATTTGCGCTCGAAGGCGGTCGAGCTGAACCTCCTGCGGAAAAATAAGCTCATCACCGCGTTCAAGCCATCGCCAGATGCACCGTACGGTGTTATCGTGCAAGTACTCGACATCCTCAATCAAGCCGAGGCTGAGATCATTCGCCAGCTCCAGGCTGAAGGTATCAAACGCGAACGGAAGTTTGCGTTCGTCAAGCTTAGCCCAGAAGAAGTTGAAAAACTCAAAGGGCTCTAACCATGGATGCTTTCACTGCACAACTGCCGCACCGATCCTACGGCGCCTTTGAGCTTAAAGAATGGATACGCCGCTATACGTTTCGCGCATTTCTCATTGCCGTTGGGTTGTTAGCGTTGCTCTTCATCGGGTTTTTCGTGTACAACTACTTTCACCAGCGGGCGCTGGCGCTCAGACCGAAGATTCCCGTCGTTCGGATCAAACTCTCCGATCTTCCGCCACCACCGGCAAACCAACCTGAAGTTGCGCCACCGCCACCACCAACGAGCGTTGCGATTGCCGGCGGTCCGCCGACTGTCGCAGGTAATCCAGTTCCGGTTCCAGAGACACTCCTTTCGCCCGATGCGAAAGATTTCGCAAATGTTGAGGACGTAGCGCGCGCGACCTCGAAAGGCGGGGAAGGAATAGATATGGGCGGATTCGGCATTGGGGAAGGGACGGTCATCGCCCCTGATACTCGCGTCCAAAAGGAACAAGAGCCAGACCCCGATGAATTTGTTTTTGTCGAGAAGGAGCCGACTTTTGATTACGCAGATTTGCAGCGTCGCGTCCAGTATCCCGAAATTGCCCGTCGTGCAGGGATTGAGGGAAAGGTTATTGTGAAGGTCCTTGTTGGCAAGGACGGCAAACCCAAGCGTGCATTCGTTGCCGATTCTCCAAGCGAAATGCTCAACGATGCTGCGCTGAAAGCAGTTCTGGCGACCACGTTCACGCCCGCAATTCAAAACGGCAATCCGATTGATGTCTGGGTAACGATCCCGATCATCTTCAAGATCAAGTAATCACTATCGGTATGCAGCTCCTTGCCTCCACAGCGCCGTACCGCAACTCGATGGACGCCGATGCTGATTACAGCAGCAATTGCGCGGGGGCTTATTGTGGCGATCGGCATCGCTCTTATACTGGCTGCACCGACCGAAACGATGCGGCTGTTTGGTGTGATCGCAATTTTGTTTGGGGGGTATCGGTTGTACGTGCTGTTCCGGCTTTCTGCATCAGCACCTACAGACGGCGAGCGCGATGACCAGGTGGAGTAGTCTGCTGCTAATCGTGCTCCTGATCATTGCTCCAGGATGCAAGCAGGAGCAGCCGCAAGGTGAAACCCTCTTTCGAGGTGAAGCATCAATTGCATGTGACCAAGAGGTTGCACAGCTCATTGTACCCCAGCTTGATTCGTTTGTCCTCTACCATGAAGGAGCGCATATTAAGCTTGAGGCAACCACTGCACTGGAAGCGATGCGGCAATTGCTGTCTGGCCGCGTACGCGCTGCAATTGTTGCACGCGATTACTTGCCACAGGAGGATTCACTGCTGCGAGCCTACTCGATCGAACCGCACAAGCGCTTTCTCATTGCAACTGATGCGTTAGTATTCGTTACCGCAGGGCAAACTGCACTTGATACCGCAAGTGACGAAATCGTCCGCAGCACACTCCGCGGCGAGCGCACATGGCTGGCGAAGTATCGTTGGTCTGTGCCAAACGCCAGTTCCTCACTTGCTGCACATCTTCGTACGATTGCTGGCGGTGCTGTACGCATGGCTGCGCTGGCAGTTCCCACTGGTGATAGCACAATTGCCGTAGTAAGGCAAGGGAAGTCGGATATCGGGGTTGCACTTTTATCCCAGTATTTGCGGCAGAAGGCGGCAGAGCCTTCACTCCGTGCGTTGCGCATTGTCATTCGCGATACCGCAACGGGGGATCGAATTGCTGTTGCTCCACATGCAGCGACGATCGTCAAGGAAACCTATCCGTACCGCGTTCCTATTTACGGCTACTTGCTTGAGACGGCACGGAATTTCCCCTATGGTGTGATTGCTTCAATCGCACAAGAGCCGCGTCCACAGCGAGCGATGCTCAACGCTGGCATCGTGCCAGGCTATGCGAAGATCCAGCTTGTTGAACCCGACTAACCGCGATACCATGCTTTGGCGTTTCCTCAGCTTTGCGCTGATCGTAGCGTCGTGCGCCGTCGCTGATCAGCTCGATGATGCTCGGCAACTCTTCCAGCAGAAAAAGTACGCCGACGCAGCACGTGCAGTCGAAACCTATCTCGAGCGTGAACCGTCCTCAGTCGAAGCGCTCATCCTCGCTGGGGATATCGCCGTGCAGCTCGAGAAGCCAGACAAAGCGCTCGACTACTACCGACGTGCATACCAGCGGGATCGGGAGAATTCTCTCGCGCTTCGGAAGTATGCCCATCTGCTCAGCGAAAAAGGGGAGCATGCTGAAGCATTGGAAGTTCTCCGACGTGCTGTGCGGTCGAATCCGCGGGATGTTTACTTGCGCCTTGCTTATGGCCAAGCGTTACTTGCTGCTGATTCAATTCAAGCTGCAGAATTGGAGATCACCAAAGCACGCGAAATGAATAAGTCCATCCCTGATGGATTCCTCGCACTCGGTGATCTCTACTACTCGCAGCGCGTCTTCCCGCTGGCGAAAGATAACTACGAACAAGCGCTCGCACTTGATCCGGAGAACATACCCGCACGGGAGAAGCTGGCGTTGGTCTATTTCCGGATGGCGAATGCAGAAGTAGTGGACAATGCACTTGCAAACGAATACTACACCCGCTCGCTCCAACAGTGGGCAGAAATCATCAAACGTGATCAGACCTATGCGCGAGCGTACTTTGAGCAAGGGAAAATCTTTTTCTACGCCTCGCGATTTGCGGAAGCGGCGGCTTCGCTCGGAGAGTACGTTCGACTGCGTCCAGATGCACCGAATGCTACACTGGCGCGGTGGTTTCTGGCGCAGTCGCTTGAGAAGATCGGCAAATGTGCAGAAGCTGAGGAACATCTCCAGTTTGCGATACGCGCAATAGACTCGGTTCGCTCGAAAGCACGCTTGCTTCTGGCGCGATGCTACTTCGATGTCAAGCGCTATGCAGATGCAGCCAATGAGTTTCGCCAACTTCAAGCTGAGGATCCGCAGCTATTGTCATCAACACTTGATCGCGAACGCTATGGGTACGCACTGATTCTCTCCGGCGATACGACGGCGGCAATTCCAGTCCTGCGGCAAGCTGTTGATCAAGATTCTACACGGTGCTTGACGATCTACCGACTTGCAGAACTCTATCGCGCGCGACAGCAGTACGACGATGCGGTCACACTCTACCAGCGCTATTTGAGGAATTGCCCAGATTCCTTGGCAGCACGCATCTATGCACTCATGGGTACAGCGCTCTTTTCCGCCAACCGAGTGCAAGAAGCTGCTTCTGCGCTCGAGCAATCAATCGCGAAAGATTCCGGGCTCATCTTCGCGTACCGGATGCTCGCGGCGACGCAGAAATCGCTCAATCAACCCGTAAAACAAGTAATCGCGACGTTGCAGCAAGGGCTTCGCCATGCCTCTTCCCCAGCAGATCGTGCGCTCCTCTATACGCTCTATTGCCAGCTTCTGCTTGAAGAGCGTCAGTATGACGAGCTCAAGTCTGTTGCATCATCGTGGTTCCGTACTGACAGCGATCGTCCAGAGGCAGCGCTCTACCTTGCAGTAGGCTATCAAGGAATCGGGGACCGAGATAATGCGTGCAAATACTACCGTGAGGCTCTTCGACTCAATCCGGGTCTTGAAATTGCAAAAAAGAACCTCAAGCAGCTCGAGTGCAAATGAGCTGTTCCTGGCACACAGCACCATGCGCACGTAGCATGTCCGTATATTTGCGATGCTTTGCGTGCAGTAGTGATGTGCCGCGCGCAGCGTAGCAATAGCGACGGTCCTGGCATGCTGCTACCGACCAGCGAGGTTGAAATGATTCGCCTTCCCATCAATGGTCTTTCAAATGGTGACCACCCAATTGCGATCACAGTCGCAGTTGAACAGGTTGAAGGTATTTTCCCTGAATTTGTCGGCACTGTGCAGATCAGCGGCATGCTGAGCAAGGTGGGGAAGAAAATCGTCCTCGAGCTTGTGGCAAGTGGGACAGCGCGCTTGACGTGCGACTACTCACTTGAAGTGTTCGATGAGCACATCGAAGCGACGTTCTCCCTTGCCTATTTGCAGGATACCGAACTTTACCTGCGTCAGCCGAACCAACAGCAGCGCATTGAGGACGACCCCTATGCCCTTCGCTTGTTGCGAGAGGATGATACGTTCGTGGATATTACAACGGACGTTGCCGAAGAGCTCTCTGTGCGGCTACCAATCAAGCGTGTCGCGCCACAGTTTCGCCACATGACGTTCGCCGAATACGCTCGTACGGTGCTGGGCGATCATGTTCATGTTGCTGCGTCCGATGCACCACGAACGGATAGTCCGTGGTCATCGCTGGAGCAGCTCAATGGAGAAAATCGAACGTAATTGTTTCACCATCGGAGTATTCCCATGCCAAACCCAAAACGTCGCCACTCGAAATCTCGTCGGGATAAGCGCCGTACACACTACAAAGCGGTGCCGCACACGGCCTCGGTGTGTCCCAATTGTGGCTCCCCCAAATTGGCACACGCAGTCTGCTTTGAGTGCGGATACTACAACGGCAGAAAAATTCTCCAGGTAAGCTAAACCACGCGCATGGGGTTTGCACCAAGCGGTGGAAACACGATTTCGCATTGCAGTTGATGCGATGGGAGGCGATCACGCACCAGCCCACGAGGTGGCAGGTGCAGTGCGCGCGTCCCAAACGCTTCGCACCGAGGGTGTTGAGCATTCGCTAGTGCTCGTTGGTGATCCTGCATGCATTGAGCGGGAACTGGTGCGTTATCGTCCAGTCCCCGATACCATTGCTATCGAGCCGGCGCGAGATGTCGTTGCAATGGACGATGATCCTGCAGCAGTGATTCGCACCAAGCCGGATTCATCGCTTGTCCGCGGGTTGGAGTTGCACCGGACTAATCTGGTTGATGCATTCGTCTCTGCGGGTAATACAGGGGCGGTCCTTTCGGCAGCAACACTTCTCCTTGGGCGCATCGCAGGTGTGAGCCGTCCGACGATCGGTGCGTTTTTCCCAACGATCGGCAATAAACCTTGCCTGGTACTCGATGTTGGTGCTAATGCCGAAGTCAAACCGCAGTTTCTCTACCAATTCGCTGTGATGGGCAGCCTCTACGCAGAGCTGATCGGTGGCATTGAGAAACCGCGGGTGGGATTGCTCAACATTGGCGAAGAAGCAACCAAAGGAACGGAAACAGTCCGCCAAGCCTATGCAATGCTTCAAGCAAGTACTCTCAATTTCATCGGCAACGTCGAAGGGCGCGATATTTTCCGAGGAGCAGCCGATGTCGTCGTCTGCGATGGCTTCACAGGAAACGTCGTTCTCAAGTTCGCCGAAAGTATTCTCCCAATGCTCAAAGCAGTGCTCGAACGCTTCAGTCGGCGAAATGCTGTGACACGACTCGCAGTTGGTTTGTTTGCGCCTATGCTGCGGCGCGCCTTGGCCGACTTCGATTACCAGAAGTACGGCGGTGTGCCGTTGCTCGGCGTGCGTGGAACCGTCATCATTGGGCATGGGAAATCGTCGCCACTTGCGATTGCGAACATGATCCTCCGCGCCTGGGAAATGCACCGGCTCCGGCTAGGTGAGCAGATCGAACGTGCGTTATTGCAGCCCGCACCATCACAGAACTCGGCATGAAAGCACATATCAGTGCGGTGGCGCACTACGTGCCTCCGGACGTATTTGACAACAACTGGTTCGCCTCCTTTCTCGATACCAGCGATCAGTGGATTCGCGAGCGCACTGGTATCATCGAACGGCGTTTCCTTCGCGAGGGCGCTACCTCGGACATGATTGTCCCCGCAGCACGCGCTGTGCTCGAGCAACGGAGACTTTCCCCAGCAGAGATTGAGTGCATCATCGTCTGCACCGTTACACCAGATCAATTTTTCCCTTCGACAGCGGCCAATGTTCAGCGCAAGCTTGGTGCGTCGAACGCATGGGGCTTTGATTTGAATGCTGCATGTTCGGGCTTTGTGTATGGGCTATGGGTTGCAGCAAAGCTGGTTGAAGCTGGCGGTGCTCGTAATGTCCTTCTCTGCGGAGCAGATAAGATGAGCTCGATTATCAACTTCGAAGATCGTGCCACGTGTGTTCTCTTTGGCGATGGAGCAGGCGTCGTGTTGCTCGAACCGACCGATGATGACTCCGTTGGCGTGCTCGATGCCATCATTCGAATGGATGGGGAAGGTGGACGCTACCTTCACATGCCTGCTGGGGGAAGTCTCCGGCCACCATCGCTTGAGACGGTCGCGAATAAGGAGCACTATGTCCACCAAGATGGGCAAACCGTCTTCAAAGCAGCGGTCGTTGGTATGGCAGATGTCTCCGCAGCGATCATGGAACGCAATGGCCTTCAGCCAGACGACGTCGCATGGCTGGTGCCACACCAAGCAAACCTACGCATCATAGACGCAACACGTCGGCGAATGGGCTTACCCGAAGAGAAGGTTGCTATCAACATTGACAGGTACGGCAACACAACTGCAGCAACGATTCCGATTTGTCTATCGGAACTCTACCGTGACGGCAAGCTACGCCGAGGCGATAACCTCATCCTGGCAAGCTTCGGCGCAGGCTATACCTGGGGCAGTCTCTGGCTCCGGTGGTCCTTGCAAGGAACATCCGAGTAGTCAACCAACGCTGAAACTGCTATGGCACATTCAACACACCTACCAACGGCGCTCCTCTTTAGTGGACAAGGTTCTCAGTATGTTGGCATGGGGCATTCGCTCTACCAGTCGAGCCAGGCAGCACGTGTCATCTTCGATCGTGCTGATGATCTTCTTGGCTATAAGCTATCGGCACTGTGTTTCGAAGGCCCAGAAGAATTGCTCCGACAGACGCGGTACACCCAGCCTGCACTCTTTGTGCATGAGGCAGCAATCCTTGCGGCGTTGGGCAATCCATCCGCTCATGCTGTCGCGGGACATTCGCTCGGAGAGTACACAGCACTCTACGCAGCTGGTGCCTTCGATTTCGATTCTGCACTCCGTCTGGTTGCGCTGCGAGGTGAGCTGATGTTTACCGCTGGCATCGAGCAACCAGGCGCAATGGCCGCGGTGATCGGATTGGATGATGCAACAGTCGAGGAAATCTGCGCTACCGCAACGGGAACTGTCGTCGCTGCAAACTATAACGCACCCGGACAGGTGGTCATCAGCGGCGATCGCGATGCCGTACAAGCGCTCCTTCCACGCTTCAAAGAGGCAGGTGCTCGGATGGTCACTGAACTGCCGGTCAGTGGAGCGTTTCATTCACCACTGATGGCAGCTGCACGTGCACGCTTAGAAGAAGCGATTTTGCACACTCCAATGCAACCGCCGCGCGTAGCTGTGTACATGAACGTGACAGGTACCGCCCAACGCGAGATTGATACGATCCGTCGGCTCCTCATTGAGCAGCTGACTGCACCAGTCCGCTGGACAGCGATTCTCCGAGCAATGTACGCCGATGGTATTCGACGCTTTGTGGAAATTGGCCCGAGAAATGTCCTCCAAGGTTTGGTCAAACGCACACTCGGTAGCGATGTTGAAATCGCTGGCATTGATACCGAGGAGGATCTTCGCAATCGTCACCATCTTGTAACAGTCGAATGAGTCTGGCAGGGAAGGTTGTTATTGTTACCGGTGGTTCCCGTGGAATTGGTGAGGCAATTGTCCGCCACCTTGCGGGCGAAGGTGCACATGTGCATGCGACCTACAATGCCTCAAGCGAGCGTGCTGAAAAAATCCAGGCTGAACTGCAAGGCCAGGGCGGGCACGTTCAGTTTCACCGGCTCGACGTGCGTGATAGTTCGATGTGCGTGCAGCTTGTTGAAACGGTCGTCGGGAGCAGCGGAAAAGTTGATGCGCTCATCAACAATGCAGGAATCACGCGCGATGCACTCCTGCTCCGGATGAGCGAGCAAGATTGGGATGAAGTCTTGACGACCAATCTCCGGAGCGTGTTCGCAATGACAAAAGCGGTGCTCCGGCCGATGCTCACACAGCGAAGTGGCCGGATTATCAACATCAGCTCTGTGGTCGGAATTACCGGCAATGCAGGACAAGCAAACTACGCGGCCGCAAAAGCAGGCGTGATCGCATTTACAAAGTCCATTGCGCGTGAGCTTGCCTCGCGAAACATCTTGGTCAATTGCATCGCCCCTGGGTACATCGAGACGGACATGACAGGCAAGCTTTCCCCGCAGCAACAGCAGGCGCTCCTTGGGAGCATTCCGCTTGGACGTGCTGGCGTCGGTGCTGATATTGCTGCTGTCGTTGCATTTTTGCTATCCGATGCGGCATCGTACATAACTGGACAGACGATTGCTGTTGATGGTGGCATGGTTATGCTGCCCTAACAGCACGAGCGAACGTTATGCTCTATGTTTCACTTTTTCGAGGTTCGTCGTATGTCAGCTGTTGCTGAGAAGGTCAAGGAGATTATCGTCAACAAGCTCGGTGTCGAAGAAAGCCAAGTGACGCCGACAGCGTCCTTCACGAAGGATTTGGGCGCTGATTCGCTCGATACCGTGGAGCTCATCATGGAATTCGAGCGCGCATTCAACATCACCATCGAGGACAGTGATGCCGAGAAAATCCAAACGGTCGGCGATGCGATTAGCTTCCTCGAATCGAAAGTCGGCGCAGAATCCTAAGCAGCCGCCGATGTCTGCAGCCGGTGTGCGCAATTGTGCACTGTGCACACCGGCGCAGCTTGTTTCACCAGTTGCGCTCTAACCGATGCGCAAGCGCATTGTTGTCACTGGAATGGGGGCTGTCACTCCCATAGGGAATTCTGTTGCCGAGATGTGGGCAAGTATGCTCGAGGGAAAAAGTGGCGCCGGACCAATTACCAAGTTCGATGCATCCGACTACGAAACCCGCTTTGCCTGCGAAGTCAAGGGGTACGATCCGCTCCTCCACATGAGTCGGAAGGACGTCCAGCGGATGGACCTTTTCACACAGTACGCCATTTCATCTGTTGCAATGGCGCTCGAAGATGCAGGCATCAGCGAGGGACAACTCGATGGCGATCGGGTCGGCGTTGTCTTCGGAAGCGGCATTGGTGGGATGTGGACCTACCACCGCCAGCAGGAGCTTCTCTACCAACATGGAGGGAAGCCCGATCGCATCTCGCCCTTTTTCATCCCGATGCTGATCTCGGATATTGCCGCCGGGCAGATTGCCATTCGTTGGAAATTTCGCGGGCCGAATTACGGCACCGTCAGCGCGTGTGCAACGAGCGCGCACGCGATCGCCGATGGTGCAATGCTCATCGAGCGTGGATGCGCCGATGTAATGATCGTCGGCGGTAGCGAAGCAGTTATCTGTCCCATGGGCATTGGCGGATTCAACGCAATGAAGGCGCTTTCAACGCGCAATGATGCGCCGGAGAGCGCAAGCAGACCGTTCGATGCTGAGCGCGATGGCTTTGTGATGGGAGAGGGTGGCGGGGCACTCATCCTCGAATCGCTTGACCATGCACTGCGTCGAAACGCTCGGATCTACGCGGAGCTGGCAGGATTCGGCTTGACCGACGATGCATACCACATCACTGCGCCGCCACCAGGAGGCGAAGGCGCGGTTCGCTCGATGCGCCTATGCTTAGAAGATGCCCGCCTTGCACCAGAGGAAATCAGCTACATCAACGCTCACGGCACCTCGACTCCATACAACGACAAGAACGAGACCGAAGCAATAAAAACCGTGTTTGGTCAACATGCCTACCGCTTGGCGGTCAGCTCGACAAAGTCTATGACAGGGCACTTGCTCGGTGCTGCCGGTGCCGTCGAGGCAATCGCGACCATTTTAGCGATTTACCATCAAGTTTGTCCACCGACGATCAACTACACGACGCCTGATCCTGAGTGTGACCTCAACTACGTCCCTAACACACCAGAGTATCGGACAATTGACGCAGCGCTTAGCAATTCCTTTGGCTTCGGTGGGCATAACGTTACGCTCTGTTTTCGCCGCTTCGAGCAATAGCCTCCATCTGCCTATGCGTTCATCTCGACCGATCGAAAGCTCCGTTACCGAGATTGTCCGCTCTCTCTACAACGGACTGGTTCGCTTCACTGTCCAACGGATGGAGACGCTGCGTCGGAAGGCCCGCCGCCCGATCGAGCATGTTGTTGGAGAACGGCGTCACGCCCTCGAAGCAGTGCTCGGAGTGGATATCCGCAGCCCTGCACTCTACGAAGAAGCACTGACGCACCGATCATACCTTCAGGTCAAGAACGATCCGTCGGTGCAGTCGAACGAGCGACTGGAATTTCTCGGCGATGCGATCTTGGGTATGGTCATCGCTGAGTACCTTTTTCACCATCACGAAGATGTTGCCGAGGGTGAGCTGACGAAGATGCGGTCGTGGCTGGTCAACAAGCGTTCACTTGCTCTGTGTGCCCGCAAGCTCGATCTCGACAAGTTTCTCTTGATGAGCTATAGCGCAGCCAACGCTCTTGCAAAGGGCAACGACTCTGTGCTTGCCGATGCCGTCGAAGCATTGATTGCAGCAGTCTATCTCGACCACGGCTTTGACAAAGCACGGAGCTTCATCGAAGAGCGCCTGTTGCCGCTGATGCTCGAAGAGCGCGTCATGCACGATACGAACTTCAAAAGCTTACTGCTTGAGTACGTCCAAGCGCGTGGCTACAGTGCGCCGCGCTACCGCGTTGTCGAAGAAAGCGGGCCCGACCACGAAAAGCAATTCACCGTTGCTGTGTACGTCGGGAGCGCAAGCGTGGGCATTGGAAGCGGCAGAAGCAAAAAAGAAGCCGAGCAGAATGCGGCGCGTCAAGCGCTCGACTATCTCCAAAGCCGTCAAACCCCAACAACCGACCCTGAGGAATTTCTCCGATGATGCGTACCATTGCTGCTGCTGTCCTTCTAACGCTCGGAGCGATTGCTGGCGAGCTGCGAGTAGAACCCGCTCGTCCACAGAGCGGCAAGCCAATCGAGTTCAGCTACGTTGCTGACTCCGAGTACTTCAGCGAGCCAGATTCTGTCTGGCTCTGCATCTACGCCTTCGACGATAGCCGCTTTTATCCCACTGCCTGGGATGTTCGACTGGAACGAAAAGGGACAACCTACCGCGGCACGTTTTCTGCTGTGCCATCCGATGCCGTCTTCCTGCTGTTCCGCATTGTCAGCGGGCGAGAGTACGACGATAATCGCGGGCGCTTTTGGGATGCTCTCGTCTGGAATGGGAGCACCCCGAAAACTGGTGCTTATTTCCGTCAAGCGATTTCGTACTTAGGGCAAGGGGCAAGTGGTATCGCATCAGTTGCACGGCGCGCTGATCTCGATCGAGCCAAGGAACTACTGCAGCGCTCGTTGGAGAGCCATCCCGAACATCTGCCGACGAAGTTCGCATATGCAGGGGTACGATTCGATCGGGGCGAGATTACCAGAAGCGATCTCGACGAGACGCTTCAGCGGCTCCTGCAGCTCCCTTGGGATTCGACAAACGAGATGCAGGTGCGCAGCAGGAGCCGAGCGCTGCGCTTGCTTGGGCGCGATAGCGACGCTGCTGAGCTCGAACGCCGCTTCGCAGAGCGTTTCCCGACAAGCGACCTTGCCGAAGAAGTCGAGCGGGCATACTGCGCCGCCGCGAAAACGCCGGAAGAGTTCCGCGATCGCATTCGTCGCTTTGCAGAACGGTTCCCTTCCTCACCGAGTGCAGCGAAAATGTACACCGACCTGGTTGCCTATTACCTTCAGCAGGGAAACGGTGATGCAGCAATTGCGACGGTCAATTCATACCCCGTGCCGCCGGGGGTGACCAGTTCGCCGCCCCCAGCACTGCTCAACATGCTCGCGGTGACGATAGTACGGCAGGATTCTCTGCTCAAGCTCGCACAGCAGTACATCGAATGGGCTGTTCGAGCACTCGAAACGGAAAATCTCGATGCAAAGCCACGCTACGTTGCACCGTGTGAATATCGCTGGCAGCTGCGCGAGCTCCGCGGTATCTGCCACGATACGTGGGGATACGTCCTCTACCGGATGGGACGAACAGAGGATGCCATCGAGGCATTCCGTCAGTGCGAGTACCTTCTTGGGCCGTTTGCCAGCGGCGACATGCTCGAACATCTCAGCGAAGCACTCATGGCAGCTGGTCGGCGCGAGGAATCACTCGCTGTCGCTCGCCGCGCAATTGCATCGGGAAGAGCGATCGGTCCGACGGTGATGCGATTTCTCCAGTCGTCTGCTGACACGGCAGCGATTCGCGCCGAGTATGAATCGCTGCGCAAGCAGGCACGCCCGGCGAAGCTGCGCCGTTTGCGCCAGGAAATGCTTGCGCAACCTCTGCTGGAGATGCAGTTTCGGCGCAATGACGGAAGCACGTTTTTGTTGGGCGATGCAGTACTCACTACGCTCGATGGTCGGCAGATTTCACTCCGACAGCTCAAGGGGAAAGTAGTCGTGCTTGACTTCTGGGCAACTTGGTGTGGGCCGTGCCGCGCTTCGATGCCTTCCATGCAAAAGCTCTACGAAAAGTACCGCTCCACAAGTGATGTGGAGATACTCCTGGTCAATTGCTGGGAACGGGTGGATGACCGCGCCGAGCATGTCAGGAAATTTTTAGCAAGCAATCCCTCTTACACATTCCCAGTTGTCTTGGACTTGCGGGATGAAGTCGTTTCCGGGTTTGGTGTGACTGGCATTCCGACGAAGTTCTATCTCGATCGCGATGGCGTTGTGCAGTTTAAGGAGGTGGGCTTTCCAGGAGCGGATGTTTTCATCGAGGAAGCCAGCGATCGCATTGATTTGCTCCTGGGAAGGTAGGAGTAGTTTCTGTGAGCGGCAGTCTATTCTCTTCGGGTAGCGACTGTGATCGCGCGAGCTACTTGGCAAGCACCCGCTGGTATTCAGCCTGCATCAATGCTTGTTCTTCTGGCAACAGTTGGCGATTCCTCCGTGCCATTGAACGTCGAGCTGTATCGAGTGCAACATCAAGTGCATAGAGCCTCTGCTCGTTGATACCACCCCAGGTGAAGGAAGGAATCACAGTCGGCGTATAACCTGCACCGAAGATGTTCGCACTGATTCCTACCACAGTTCCAGTCGAAAACATGGTTGCGATTCCAGCTTTTGTATGATCGCCGCAGAGCAGGCCGAGGAACGTTCGCCCTGTTGCGACTTTTCCGGACGGAAGCTCTACCGAGATTGGGCGGTAGGTGTTTTTGAGGTTGCTGGTATTGGCACCAGCGCCGAGATTGACCCACTCGCTGATGAAGGAATGTCCAAGAAATCCATCGTGCTGTTTGTTGGAGAAGCTCTGGAAGATTGTGCACTCTACCTCGCCACCAACTTTACACCACGGGCCAATGATCGTATTTGGGTAAATCTTCGCACCGACCTTGATGACGGAATGATCGCCAATGGCGCATGGCCCGATAATCGTAGCCTGTGGCATGATCGTGACGTTGTTGCCAATGATGATTGGTCCTGCTGAAGCATCGAGCACGACAAGTGGAGCGATGGAGGAATTTTCGCCAACTGCGATTGCCTCAGCATTGAGCACCGCGACGCTCCCGCTACCGTAGTCAGCGTGGTGAATTGTGTGGTCTGCATAAAACTCAAACTGCTCAGCAATTGTTGCATCCCCGTACACAAAGAGATCCCACAGATACGTCAGCAGCGGTGCGTTGCGCAGCTCGTGCTTTTGCCAGCTAGGAGTAACGCTGCGTTCGAGGTCGTGCCAATCATGGGCGGCAAGTTGCTCCCATTGGTGCAGGGAGCAGCTGAGTGCGACAAGCTCGCTGCCAGCATAGAAGCACTGTGGAGGATTCCCGCAAGCGTGACGAGTAATCTGGCGCACAACTTCCTTGGTCGGAAGTAACCTGCTGGAGATGACAAGGACTGTCCCCACACCGAGCTGATGGCCACGGTATTCGGGAAAGCGCGCGTAGAACGAGGTGCGGTGTGCTGGGCGCCCCAGGCAATCAAGCAACGTTGTGCCCGTCAGACGTAGCCACGTTTCGATGATCGTCATAGCGCCGTAGCGAAGCTCCCAGGGCAAATGGAGGATCGAAAACGGGTAGAGCGTCGTCGGATGCGTAGGGTGTTCGACGAGGACGAGGTTCGTAATCATGGATCGAGTTTGACAAGTTCGAGATCAACAATGAGGGTTTCATTCGGTCCAATGCCGACGGACGGTCGGCCGCGCTCGCCATATGCAAGGTGTGGCGGGACAACCACGCGCCTTCGTCCGCCGACGCGCATGCCGCGGAGTGCGTACTTGAAACCTGGGAAGACCGACGTCGAGTCCGGGATGAATGCGTACACCTTCTTGCCTGCAAATTCGGTCGAGAACTCCTCCATCGTAGCAGCATGGTACCCGATGAATCGGACGTAATGTCTGCGGCGTGGATCGGAGAGTTCGCCTTTTCCGTAAGCAATCTCGATGATGATAAGTCCACTCGAGTCTCGTTGCTCGATTGCCGGTGCTGGTACTGCACGGGTAGTATCGAGTGGCATCGTGAAAAAGTGGACGTAGCGAGCGCTGTCGTCGGGGGGCGCACTCAGCATTGGGCGTGCTGCACAAACAAGAGCGATGCTTGCCAGTAGCGTGCTATTCAATAGGATTTTGCACATCATCGGTGCCTTCGTCGTTCAATTTCAATCGCAACGCTGCTCGAACAAAATGCACAAAAAGAGGATGTCCGCTGACCGCACGGGATTTGAGCTCCGGATGAAATTGAACGCCGACAAACCATGGATGCGATTTGAGCTCGATGATTTCAACCAGGCGATTATCAGGGGAAACACCGCTCATGACCATGCCGTGCTCTTCGAGCAGAGAGCGATAGGCGTTATTGAGTTCGTAGCGATGGCGATGGCGCTCGAAGATAAGCTCCTGGTTATAGGCACGGTGTGCTTTTGTGCCGGCAAGCAGTGCGCAGGGGTAGGCTCCTAATCGCATTGTGCCGCCTTTGTGCTCGACCCGCTCTTGATCTGGCATCAGGTGAATGACGGGATGGCGCGTGCGCTTGAATTCAGCGGAGTTGGCGTCAGCGATGCCACAGACATTTCTCGCAAACTCGATCACCGCACACTGCATCCCAAGGCAAATCCCGAAAAACGGAATGTTGCGGGTGCGGACGTATTCAATTGCGGCGATCTTTCCTTCGATGCCGCGCGCACCAAAGCCTGGGGCAACAAGGACACCGCGTATGCCTCCGAGCAGTTCTTCGACATTCTCGCTGGTGACGTCCTCAGAGTTGATCCAACGCAGTTCGACCTTGCAGTTGTTGATGGCACCAGCGTGGACGAACGCTTCGATGATGCTCTTGTACGAATCGTGATAGCTGACGTACTTGCCCACAAGCGCGATTTCGACTGTTGTCCGTGGGTTTTTGATGCGCGCAACGAAGCGGGACCATGTATCCAACTCAAGTTCCCCAGTCTTGAGCCGGAGTTTGCGGAGCACGATTGTATCGAGATTGCGCCGCGCCATGATAATCGGCACTTCGTAGATCGTCTCGACATCTGGCAGCTCGATGACAGCATCCTCAGCGACGTTGCAGAAGAGCGCAATCTTGGTTCGTACTTCCTTCGGAATGCGATGCTCGGTGCGGCAGAGGATGATTTCTGGAATAATTCCGAACTCCATGAGTTCTTTGGCGGCATGTTGTGTAGGTTTGGTCTTCAATTCTCCCGCCGATCGAATGAAGGGAACGTATGCAAGCAGAATCGTAATGCATGCACTCCGCCCACGCTCTAACGTGAGCTGGCGCGCTGCCTCCAGGTAGGGCTGCGATTCGATATCACCGACGGTGCCTCCGATTTCGATGATGACGATGTCGTACTCACCATCGAAGTATGTCATTCGCCGCTTGATTTCGTCGGTAATGTGCGGAATTACTTGAACGGTCTTGCCCAAGTAGTAGCCGCGACGCTCCCGCTGGATCACCTCGTAGTAGATTTGACCTGTCGTCGCGTTGTTGAAGCGAGTCATCGAAACGTCGAGAAAGCGCTCGTAGTGCCCTAAGTCCAAGTCTGTCTCTGCGCCATCGTCGGTGACGTACACCTCGCCATGTTGAAGCGGGTTCATCGTGCCGGGGTCAACGTTGATGTAGGGATCAAACTTGAGAATCGTTACCCGATAGCCACGCGACTTGAGGAGCAATCCCAAGGAGGCGCAGGCAATACCTTTGCCGACAGAGCTGAGTACGCCACCGACGACGAAGATGTACTTGGTTTTCCGTTTCGTGTGTGAAGCCATATGTAGCAGTGGAACGGTTCAGTGGAACATGCAATCTCGTTGCTGCATGTATGGGGAATTCCTGTGTGGTCAGCACGCAGGAACTGTTTTGTGCAGGCGATTGCGGGACGCAAGTTATGAATTGGCATTCGAACGTTGGATGTAGCATGTATCACGCAACGGTAAACATCGTAGAGCCTGTGTGGATGCTAACTTTGCGTGGTACTACAACTTTGCGTTGCAGACTTGAGCATTGTGCGGCATGGTAGCGTACTCCTTGCGATGCTGATTGCGGCTGCAGCACTTGCAATGGCGCAAGGAGTTACCACAGGTTCTATCAGCGGTAGTGTACGCGATCGGAAAAGTGGGGAAGCACTCTTTGGTGCGACAGTTGTTGCGGAACACCTTCCAACTGGCTCACGCTATGGAGCAAAGACTCAGCGAAACGGACGCTTTTCTCTCCGCGGTGTCCGAGTTGGTGGGCCTTACCGCTTGCGCGTCTCGTACGTAGGATACCGACCTGACACGGTCGAGAACATTTTCGTGGAGTTGGGGCAAGAAGCGTTCGTCTCTGTCGAGTTGCTCAGTGCTGAGGCGTTTGCCAAAGAGGTTGTTGTCACTGGCGATCGTGACCGAACGTTCTCACCTGCCAAAACAGGCAGTGGCAGCGCCGTCTCTGCCGAAGAAATTGCATCGCTTCCAGCAATCAACCGCTCGCTATCAGACATCGCGCGTGTCAATCCTTACGCAACGCAGACGACCGCCTTTGGCGCTGATGACGGCCTGCAAGGCATCAGCATCCTCGGGACGAATTCGCGCTACAACAACATCCAGATTGACGGCGCAATTGCGAACGACATCTTCGGTCTTGGGCAAGCAGGAACAGCGGGTAGTCAAGCCAACGCGAACCTTCTCTCGCTTGATGCCATCGAGGAGCTGCAGGTGAACATCTCACCGTATGACATCCGCCAGAGCGGCTTTACTGGTGGGCTTATCAACGCAGTCACTCGGAGCGGGACGAATACATTCAGAGGTTCAGCGTTCTTCTACGGGCGCAATCAAGCGCTCGTCGGTCCCAGCCCGGATGCGCTCCGCCAGCCGTATGCGCAGTTCAGTGATGCACAGTTTGGAGCGCGCCTTGGTGGCCCGATCATCCGCGATCGGTTGTTCTTCCACGTCACGACCGAGACGCGACTGCGGCAGCGCCCGCTCGAAATTGCGCTCAACAATCCGAATGCGCTCAATAACTTTCCGCACAGCAAGGCAGAGCTTGACGAAATCATTCGCACTGTCCGTGAGGTCTATGGTTACGACCCCGGAACGGCAGAGTTGTTCATCTCGCGAAACAACACGTTCAACATCATCGCTCGCTTCGATTGGAACCTTTCCGATCGGCACAAGCTGCAGTTTCGCCATAACTACACCAACGCATTTCAGGACCGCAACGTCCTCCGCACGCGGCAAATTTTTTCGCTCTCGAGTCAGTGGAATGAGTTCCGCAGCATCAACAACTCTTCGGTGCTGCAGTGGAATTCGATCTGGGGCGAGAATATGGCAAACGAGTTTCGCATCGCATGGACGCAGACCAACGATGAACGAGTTCTTCGAACAGCACCCTTCCCGCAGGTGAAAGTTATGCTCGGCGCCGATCAGGTGCTGCTTGGTCCGGAGCGGAATTCCCAGGCAAATGCGCTCGATCAGTCTCAGCTTGCTCTCACGAACGACTTTTCCATATTCCTTGGCGAGCATACCATCACCATCGGCACCCACAACGAGCTCTACCGCTTCAACAACCTCTTCATCCCAGATTACTTCGGTACGTACACGTTCCGTGATGTGCAAGCGTTGCGCGATCGGACACCGAGCTTTTACCAAGTCAGCTACGCAAATCTGAATGTCACTGGTGGTAATCCATCACCACGCGCACGCTGGGGGATGATGCAAAGCAGCATCTACGTGATGGACGAGTGGACGGTGCTCCCGCGATTGCGACTTACGCTTGGTGTTCGCGCGGATGTGCCGGTGTATTTCGATCGCCCGTATGAAAATCCACTCTTTGCTGCACGGTTCGATTCTCTTGCGCGGGCGTATGCAGCATTGCCAGATACGCTCAAAAAGTACTACCAGGAAATCCCCCTCGGCTTGCGTACAAGTCGCCTTCCCGACGCGCGCCCTCTCTGGGGACCACGACTCGGCTTCAACTACGATGTGACGGGCGATCGGAGAGTTCAGCTCCGAGGTGGTACTGGGATTTTCAGCGGACGAGTGCCAGCGGTATGGCTCTCAAATCAGTATAGCAACACAGGAGTTGATCTCCTTCGAGTCAGCATCGGGCGTGATAACGACGCGAATGCACCGCTCCTGATGCGGCTCGATTCACCCCTGGTGCCGCTCCGTGTGACGCTCGATCCCTACAATCCACCAAAACCTGGGGATCCCTCGTTCCCAGGACAACCGATCGCCACAACGCAGATCAATGTTACCGATCCGAACTTCCGCTTCCCACAAGTATGGCGTTCGACTCTTGGCGTTGACGTTCAGCTGGAGCGGTGGCTTCGTCTGACCTCCGAGCTTATGTACGGGCAAATGCTCAACACGGTTGAGTTCCGTAACATCAACCTCCGCCGGTCGCTGGCGATGCCACTGTCGCCACTCGATGGACGTCCGATGTATGCACGGTCGCCCTCGGGGCGTACAGATTCGAACGCTGCACCAGAATTCACCCAGGTCATCCTCCTCGCAAGCCGCAATGAAGGCTACCAATACAGCGGCATGCTCTCGCTGACGCTGCAAGAGAACAACCCAATCGTGCCAGGCTTGAGCGGGACGATTTCCTACGTGTATTCGGCAACCTATGACCTTGCCGATGCGACTGCCTCGACAGCGCTATCGAACTGGCAGAACACCGATGCGACCGATCCGAATCGAGCCACGCTCGGACGCTCGAACTTCGATGTACCGCACCGTATCGCGGCGAGCATTTTCTACCGCGTCCACCTGATCGAATCACTGACGACGACGCTCGGCATCTTCTACACGGGCAATTCTGGACGACCCTACAGCTTCACGTACATTGGGGATTACAACGGCGATGGTCTTACGTACAACGATCTCATCTACGTCCCACGGCAAGAGGATCTGGGCAGCCGGGTTGTCGTTGTTCCCCCTGGAGGTTTGGACCTTCGCACTGCGGATCAAATCTGGAAGCAGCTGATGGATTTCATCGAAGCCAATGATGTGCTACGTCGCTACCGAGGGCAGGTGCTGCCACGCAATTCAATGCGTGAGCCGTGGATTCATCAGCTCGACCTTCGATTAGTGCAAGAGTTGCCATCGGTGAGCGCAACTCGTTTGGAACTGACGCTCGATGTCCAAAACCTCCTCAACTTGCTCAACAGCAGGTGGGGACTGCAGCAGTACGTCAACTTGCAGAGCTATCGTCTTATCACCCTTGTGACTGACCCAACGACGGGTACACCATTCGACGGGCAAGGTCGCTTGCGAATCTCCTATGCATCACCAACTACATCGAACGGCAAACCAGGCATTTACGAAACTGATTCGTTCTTTTCCCGATGGCGCATGCAACTTGGTCTTCGCGTTTCGTTCTGAGCACCCTGCTATGCGCAGCTGCGTTGATGAGTGGCTGCCAGGACGGTGTGGTAACGTTCACAGGCGGGACAGCGTACGTTCGCCTGTTCAATGCGCAGACGAAAACCGATGCGGTGACGCTGTTTGCTGATAGCGTCCGGCGTATTGAGTTGCTTCCGCCGGGTATGGCAAGTAGTGCGATTACGGTACCCTCAGGCACATACGTACTCCTCGATGTACGGAGTGCAAGCGATACTGCACAGCGCATCGCCTCGCAGCGTTACGTGATGGCCGATGGCCAATCCTACACGATTATCGTTCGTGGTAGAACGATTACGGACTTTTTCCGCCCAATTGTAGATACAGCACAAAGTCCGTTCGCAGGGAAAGCGGCCGTCAAAATCATCAACGTCTCGGAAGAGACGTTCGTTACGGTGAACGCGAACGGTTCTCCACTCGGTTTGCCTGTTGTTGACGCACAGACCGTATTGCCGTTTACAAGTCTCGAGGCAGGAACGGTTCAGCTTTCTGTACTCGATGCAGATCGGAACGTGGCAATTGGAAGCGATTCTACCGTAGTTTTGGAAGCCGGACAGTGCTACTACCTTTTTGTGCACGACTATCGGAGTGGCACAGAGGTGCTCCAGCGCTGGTTTCTCCGCAAAGTTCAATGATGTCCCACATGATTGTGTACCATGAGTAAGCTTACACTCTTCTTGGTTGCTGCTATCGCGGCAAGTGCTCAGACCTACATCCCAATTGCGCAGTTCAAGCAACGCGCGTTTGGTGATTCACTCCGTGCTGGTGAACGTATCGCAGGACGCGTTACGGTGGCTGATCAATTCCGCAACACCAGCTACATTCAGGATGCCAGCGGTGGAATTGCCGTATTCAATTCCGCATTTCGGATGGGCGTCCAGATAGGCGATTCAGTGGAGATACTCTCTGGCACGTTGACCGAATTTGGTCAAACAACAGGGCAATCCGGCACTGGTCTGAGTGAAATTACCGGCTCGGTGACATTTCAGGTGATCCCAGTTGCACGAGTAGAGCCAACACCGCGAACAGCTTCGATTCCATCCATCGGTGAAGCACTCGAAGGCGTGCTTGTCCGCGTCCGCAATGTTGAATTTGTTGAAACTGGAATCTTCCAGGGTGACCGCAACTACACCGTCCGAAATGCGACTGGTGATCAGCTTCAGGTTCGCATTGATGCGAACACCGAAATTGCTCGCAACAGCTTGCCTATACCAACTGGACGCATTGATGTCATCGGAGTCATCTCCCAATTCCGCGGTACCTATCAGCTCTTGCCGCGCATTGCGGCTGATGTTGGGCTGACGGTCGAGCGCGATACTCTTCCCAAGAGCGCAACGCTCGATGTGACGACGTGGAATCTCCTTTGGTTCGGTTCGACTGATACCACGCTTGGTGTCGCCAACAAGCAGCGGCAGTTCAATAGCGTTCGGATAGCGTTGGACTCGATACGCTCGGATATTTACGCCTTCCAAGAAGTGGTGACGCAGTCAGTGCTCGATAGTCTTGCTAGTGTGGTGCAAGGGAACTACACTGGCTATCTTGCACCAGTTGATCAGCAACAGAAGATGGCATACCTTGTTTCACAGGATAATGTCCAGGTTATCGAGACAGGACTTGCTGTCAACGGTGGTTCACAAGCCTGGGCCAGTGGACGCTTCCCGTTCCGGATGACTGCTCGTTGCTCGATAGGAGGGACGGAGAAAACGATCGTGCTCTTCAACATCCATGCGAAAGCAACAGGTGACTCGACCACCGCACAACAAGATTGGCAGCGCCGGAAGACGGATGCAGAGACGTTCCATGACTACCTCAATACGTTTTATGCGAACGTTCCAGTGATTATCCTCGGTGATTTCAACGATGATGTCGTCAATTCGGTTGTGACACCAAATCCGACGCCTTATCAAGTGTTCGTGGATGATTCAGCTCATTGGAGGGTACTGACACGCCCAATGAGTCTGCTGGGACTGCGGTCCTACATTGGCTCATCGGTCAACGCGCGGATGCTCGATCAGATCATCGTTTCTGATGAACTCTTTGGCGCAGTACACCGGACGTACCTTGAAGCACCGAACGCTTTCCTGTCGAGCTATACAACGACCGTCAGCGACCATTTACCGGTTACCGTTCGCATTCGGTTGGAGGATGTTGTAACCAGCGTGGAACCCACAGAAGATGATACCCAGGATGTGCGTGTCGGCCCCAACCCCGCGTCGGATCGCGCGTTCATCGAGATCGTGCGCACCAACCCGTCGGATCTTCGGGTTACGCTTTACGACACTTACGGACGAACGATCGCACGGCTTGCCGACGAATCTATAGGCGCGCAAATCCGTGTCATTCCGATCGAGTGCGCACATCTTGCGCCGGGAATGTATGGAATCTTCGTTGAATCGAATGGCACTGCGCGCATGTATCCATTTGTTGTTGTCCGCTAACCAATGATGGAGGTCGCTGCGTTGAGAACATGGCGGGTAGAGGACTCAGCCGAACTCTACAACATTGCAGGCTGGGGGATTGGGTACTTCGGCATCAACGAGAAAGGTAACGTCGTCGTCAAGCCGCGCAAGGATAACGGTCCTGCCATTGACATCCGCGAGCTGATGGACGAACTTGCACTCAAGGATATCAATCCGCCGGTGCTGCTGCGGTTCCCCAACATCCTCGACCATCGCATCGAGAAAATTAGCGGCTGCTTCGATCGAGCACGAAGCGAGTACGGCTACCGTGGAAAGTACTACAACGTCTATCCCATCAAGGTCAACCAGCAGCGCCCCGTTGTCGAGGAAATCGTCCGCTACGGCAAGAAGTTCAACATCGGCCTGGAGGCAGGCTCCAAGCCAGAACTGCATGCTGTCCTTCCCATCATGGACAACCCGGAGGCGCTCATTATTTGCAACGGCTACAAGGACGAAGACTTCATCGAGCTTGCGCTTCTGGCGCACAAGATGGGGAAGAAAATTTTTCTCGTTGTCGAAAAGCTCAACGAACTCAAGCTTATCCTGCAGATTGCTCGGCGGTTGAATGTTGTGCCAAACATCGGCATTCGCATTCGGCTTGCAGCAAGCGGAAGTGGTAAGTGGGAGGAATCGGGCGGCGATCAGAGTAAGTTCGGACTCAATGCAAGTGAACTTCTTGAGGCAGTGGAGCTGGCGCGAAGCGAGGGAATTCTCGACTGGCTCAAGCTCATCCATTTCCATCTTGGTTCTCAGATCACGAACATTCGAAAAATCAAAGCTGGTCTGCGAGAAGTCGCACAGTTCTACGTTCAACTCCACCGCTTGGGGTGTGCGATCGAGTATGTGGATATCGGAGGTGGGTTGGGCGTTGATTACGATGGTTCGCGGACAACGATCGCCAGTAGCATCAACTACTCGATCCAGGAGTACGCGAACGATGCAATCGCGACGCTTCTCGATGCAGCCGATCGCCACAGCCTCCCACATCCGCACGTGATTACGGAAGCCGGACGAGCATTGACGGCGCATCATTCGGTTCTCGTCTTCAACGTGCTTGAGACTGCGACAACGCCACTCTGGGATGACACTCGCCACAGCATCGAACCCCACGACCATGAGATTGTGCGTGAGCTTTACACCTTGCTCAACAACATTTCCCCACGCACCATCATGGAAGTTTGGCACGATGCGCTCCAGTTGCGCGAGGAATCGCTCGAACTGTTTGCGCTCGGGTTACTCGATTTGCCGTCGCGTGCAAAAGTCGAACGACTTTTCTGGAGTCTCGCAACAGCCGTCAATCGCTACGCGCAGGATTTTCGCCATATCCCGGATGAACTCCGCATCCTCCCAAAGCTGCTTGCCGACAAGTACTTCTGCAACTTCTCCCTCTTCCAATCACTCCCAGATTCCTGGGCGATTGATCAACTCTTCCCGATCATGCCGCTGCAACGGCTCAACGAAAAGCCAATCCGTCGCGCAACGCTCCACGATATCACCTGCGATAGCGATGGGCGTATTGATCGCTTCATCGGCATTCGGGAGACGCTGCCATACCTATCAGTCCACGACCTGCGGGACGGTGAGCCATACTACATCGGCGTGTTCTTGGTCGGAGCCTACCAGGAGATCCTGGGAGACTTGCACAATCTCTTCGGAGACACCAACGCTGTGCATATTGTTTGCGATGAGGATAGTTACTGGATTGACCAAATCATCGAAGGCGAGACAGTCGAAGATGTGCTCGACTACGTGCAGTTCTCCGCGAAACGACTTGTACGAACGATGGAAACGTGGGTCATGCAAGCAGTCAAGGAGAACATGATCACGCTCCATGAGGGGAAAGAGTTCCTGGCGATGTACCGCTCAGGATTGTACGGCTACACGTATCTGGAATAGTGCTATTACGCTTTAGTCGTCACTGTTCGAAAAAGCAAATCGAAGCTCCCGTCCAGGGAGCTGTCAAGTACCGGGAACCCATCATTGCGGCGCGGCCACTTCGAACAAGAGACATTGTCGGGCGCGGGCGGGAATCGTCGTCCCAGAGTACCATGCAGCGGATTTCGAGGAAGTTATTTCCCTCCGGTGTTGGGAGAACTGGTGCGTAGTCAATTTTCTCCATGAGCAACCAATTGTGTTTTTCCTCTGGAGGAAGAGCGCGGAGATCTTCGTCGGTTGGCGAAAGATTGACTCCTTTTCCTGCGAAGGCGTAGAGCGGCTTGAGAACGTAGCGACCTTTGGGAGGAATCCTCTCGACACTATCGCAGAACATCGCGCGGGGAACCGTCGGATGTTCCAGGAATGGCAGCGAATACTTGCTCATCAAGAAATACCAGTTCGGGTGCACTACCCACTCGACGTCAGGCGGATCGTTCCATGCAAAGGGAAGCTCGACGTTGTGCTGTTCCAGCTCATCGGGTATCGCACGCATGTATATGCGCCGCAGCGGTTGCAGTGCTCCGCCGCGTTGGTGGAAAAGTGTTCGCTCTGCACAAACCAAGTCGAGGATGTCCGTTGGCGCCATGCCGGTGAGCAAGTATGTTGCTGCAAAGTCGGGATAGGTTTTCTGCTCGAGCGGGCGATAGTCAACAAGGGCAGTGTTATCCGGATGATGCGATCCTAGCAGCCATCGCTCCAGCAATGTGCGGTACTCATCGGTCGTAAGTGCGGAATCGAAAAAAGGGGAGAACTCTTCGGGTAGCTCGTAGGCACAGTGGTAGGCTTCGGCAAGGTAGAGCTGGTAGGCAAAGAGCGATGGGAAACCTTGGAGCTCGACAAGACGCGGTCTGATTGCTCCGCTTTCCATCGAAATGGCAAAGTCCACGACAGCACACGTTGGATGTGGAGGCACCTTTGGCATTCGGTATCTGGGAGGAATTGCTTCCTCGACTGCGCGGCCGAGATACTCAGGCGTTGTGCACTGCAAAACGAGCGTAAGCGAAGCCTCGGCGATAGCGCTGCGCAGCTCGGATGAGCAGAAGACTGGGGCTTCCAGGATGCGGAAGTCAATGCGAGTGCGCAGTTCCGATTGCAGGTGCTCTTTCAAACGGCGATAACGCTCTGGAGTGTAGTGATCGCGGTAAAACCACTGCTGACGTTCGAGGTTCATGCGTGTTCGTAAAGCGTGCCACCAACGACGGTCGCTAATGTACGAGCCTGGAGAATTTCTTCAGCTGGACATACCTCGATGTTGCGGTCGACAATGGTGATGTCCGCATCCATCCCTACAGCCAGCCACCCACGACGGTAGCTCATATCAGCAGCGCGGTGAGCATTGATCGTGTAGGCTTCTATTGCCTCCGTTGCTGAAAGGCGTTCCTCGGGGTACCAGGGATGTTCCCTCCCCGGAGGAATGCGTCGGCAGAAGGCATCAATCCCGCTGAGTGGATTGTGGGATTCGACAGGGAAGTCTGAGCCTGCACATAGCAGCACCCCATGCTGCAAAAACGATCGCCATCGGTACGCAGTCGCTGTGCGAGTGCCAAGCCGGCGCTCTGCCATTGCGGCATCGCTTGTGCAGTGAATTGGCTGCACCGAGGCAATCGCACCAGTCTGCACGTAGCGCGGCAGATCGTCGGGATGAACTACTTGACTGTGCTCGATGCGGAGCCGAACGTTGTCGAGTGCAACGTAGCGCTGCTGAATTTGCTCGAAGGCGTCGAGGACGGTTCGTACAGCGCGATCGCCAATTGCGTGGACAGCGATCGAGGAAAATCCATCGTCGAGTGCTCGCTTGATTCTCTCGGCGATCTCTTCGACAGTCAGGAGCAGGATCCCGTGCGTGCTTGGATCATCGGTGTAGGGCTCCAGCAGCGCTGCACCACGGCTGCCAAGTGCACCATCAGCAAAAAGCTTAATGCCTGCTACACGATGAAACTCACCGGTCGTCGGTAGTACACCTGCTGAGTGCCATTCAAAGCGCTGTCCGCGTACCCACGAGAGGATGCGGCAGTGAAGTTTACCTTGCTCAGCAAGCTGGGTAAAGATTGGGAGGTGTTCCGGAAGCACGTCCATGTCGTGGATTTCTGTAAGACCAACGCTGCTGGCTGCAGCGGTTGCTTCGATGATCGCGTGTTCGATGTCTTCGAGTGTTCGTTCGGGAATGTACTGCTGGATAAGCTCCATTGCGGCATCGAGCAGAATCCCTGTTGGCATGCCATGTTCGTCGCGCACTATTGCGCCCCCAGCGGGGTCCGGTGTAGCAGCAGTAATGCCGGCGCGTTCCAGTGCTGAGGAGTTGACCCAGAGCGCATGCCCATCTACCCGCGTGAGCGCCACTGGAGTAGTAGGAAACACCCTATCGAGGTCGTAGCGCGTTGGGAAAAGAGGGGGAGACCACAGCTCTTGATTCCAACCACGTGCAACGATCCATTCACCTCGGTTGGGGCCGTGTGCGATGAGACGTTCGATGCATTCGTGTTTCGAGGGAGCGTCTCGGAGATACCCTTCCCGAAATGCCAGTCCGAGGCCAACTACGTGCGCATGAGCATCAACCAAGCCAGGGAACGCCCATCCGCCAGGGAATTCAACGCGACGCGTGCCGCTCCGAATCGTTACCCCACCTGCGCGTGGCTCGATCGCTGCAATTTTCCCCCGGACGATGGTCAGCTCGCCTTGCAATGCGATTGTCATTGGGCTTATGCGTTAGAGTCTGCGCCGATTGGGATCAATCGAATCGAGGTAGGCAACTTTCGCTTGGAGTTGTTCTGGCGTTTCAGGGTTAAGCGGATCCGGTAGGCAGCAATCAACTGGGCAGACTGCAGCACACTGCGGTTCATCGTGGAATCCGATGCACTCGGTGCATTTATCTGGAACAATGAAGTAGAACTGATCCGACCAAAAGTCACGCTTGAAGCCGCCTGGACTGGTCGAGTCATGGTACTCAACACCTGCCAACGTCCACGTTGAGCCGGGTTCGTAGATGGCGGTGTTGGGGCATTCTGGCTCACATGCACCACAGTTGATGCAGTCTGAAGTGATGTAGAGTGCCATACGTGTGCGTGATGGTGAACAATACGATGCGCCTGCTGCAGCCGAGGCAAAATTACGGCAGCAATGCTACGGGGTTTTTGTGCTCGCGCAACGTTCAGGATGACTGCATGAGTTCTTGTACCGAAGGATGCAGATGCTCTTGGTTTCCGCGCGGTGGTGGGGCCATCGGAAGCTCGATGAAAAATGTGCTTCCTTTGCCTGGAGCGCTTGTGCAGCCAACACTACCGTGCATCGCCTCGACGAAACGCCGAACAATGCTGAGGCCGAGTCCAGTTCCACCTTCGCTGCCGGTTGCTGCCGAGCGTGCACGGGTAAATTCACGAAAGAGGCGCTCTTGCTCCTGCTGGCTTAGCCCAGGACCTTCATCCCGGACAAGGAAACGGAGGTGCTCCCCATGTTGCTCGATTGAGCAGTGGACTTGCCGACCGAGCGGCGAGTACTTGATCGCGTTCGAGAGGAGATTGTCCAAGCATTCCTGCAAGCGACGGCTGTCAGCGAGGACGTAGAGATCGGCTGCGTGGTAATGCTTGTGGATCGTAAGCGATTTTGCCAGCGCTCGGACACGATACGCTTCGATGACTGTGTCAAAGAGCAAAGCCGCGTGAACTGGCTCTATCGCGAGTGTCAGCCGTCCTGTCGAGAGCGCAGTAAAATCGAGCAGCTGAGTAACGAGGTCCTTCATCCATTCGGCAGTACGGATGATTGCACTGGTGTGCTTTTCCAGCTCGTCTTTCGTGAGCTTTTGCCCATAGCGTTCGAGGAGGACAGATGCGCTCATCATGATTGCCGCAAGGGGATTTTTCAGGTCGTGGGCGACAACACCGAGATAGGCAATTTGGTCCTCCATACGTTGCTTGTATTCTTCCACGGTAGCAAGAGCGTTGCTAAGCTGTAGTTGAAGCTCGTGATTCTGGCGGCGCAGATCGGCAATCTCAAGGTCTCGCTGACGGGTTACAAGCTCAATTTCGGTCTCTTTTATTGCGTGCGCAGTGCGAAGAGAAAGCGCGGAAGAGTGGAAGTCGGTGAACTTTTCCAAATGGATGAATGCTTTCCTGTCGTGTTTGATCGCACGGTAAGTCTGCGCAAGTCGAAGGTGAATCCATGCGTGGAGGTCGCAAAATGGTACGTGCTCCAAGTGCGAGAGTGCACGGCGGAGATGCTCCAACGCAAGGGGTGGGCTGTAGTACGGCGAGCCTGGATCGCTGAACAACTGCGCATATTGATATCGTGCACGTGCAGCCAGGTAAGGAAGCGCTTCTTCTTCCATGCGCTGCGCAAGCGCCTCTCCGAACGAACCAGCAATATCCCACTGCTGGGTTGCATAATACGCACCGAGCAGTGCAAGATCAATCAAGGCTACTGCATATGTTGTCCGAGGAGTGACAGCAGCGGGGCGTACCGATGAAAGCAGTGCAAGTGCTTCGTCTGGCTGACCGCTTGCTGTGAGAAGCTCTGCACGGTGCGCTATGTGAAGGAGCCGGACAACATCATGCGTACTTGCTGACGCAGAACTGTCTTGCTGGGAATTGAGGATGTGAAGGGCAGTAGCATAATCACCCAATGCTCCTTCGATGCGTGCAGCTCCCAGCTGAGCAAGTACAGCGAGAACATCGTTGGAGCTGTCCAGATTCTTGAGCGAATCAGTGTACGCGCGCAATGCGTCCGGATAGTTTCCGATCATTTCGAGCATTGCAGCCCATTGGTAGTGAATCAGCGCACGTAGAGCTGGCGAGCTTGCTTGCTCGATGGCAGTAGCGGTTCCTCGGAGGGCAGCTTGTGGGTCACCAGCTGCAAGTGCCAAGCGCGCCGAAAGCGAAATCACCATGCATTGATAGTGCTCATTGAGGCGCCCGGGATGGTCTGCTAAACGTTGTGCATACTGACGCACTTGTGGAAATCGCCATACTGCCAGCGATGCTTCGGTGTAAACAAGCAGCTCCTCGAAGGATGGGGTGCCTGCCGACTGGCTGCCCGTGGGAAGGTGCTCACACGGTGCGATGATTGCCGAAACTAACGACTCGATGTAGCCAGTGGTCTGCATGTTCGACGCTATGCTCGTTGCCGAATTGCAAACGTCGCTTGGGCAATGGCAATCAATCGTTCGTTGGCAGGCGAACCATTGCTGGAGAAAATCTCGCCACGCGCAAAGCTTACGCTTTTCCCGTGACGAAGAACACGCCCGACTGCGCGGAGCATCCCATGATGGGCTGCTTCCAAATAGCTGACCGTCATGTCAATCGTCACGGTAAACTGGCCCTCGGCGACGAGCGTGTACGCGGCAAATCCAGTAACGATGTCCGCCAGCGTTGCAATAACGCCACCGTGGGCGATGCCGTCGTGCTGTTTGTGGTGCTCCTCGAGCGAGAGTACTGCCTCAATATACCCTGGCTCGATTGAAGTCACTTGCGCGCCGACGAGCTTGAGAAACTCCTGGCGTTCCAAGCAGTCAACGATCGTTTCGCGCCACTGCGGCGACTGCGGTTCGAACGCATTGCCTGCGACAAAGGAAATATCGTCTCGGTGCACTGGAAGTTGAGCTGGTGGTTAGACCTCGTTTGCCGAGAGAGTGAGATTATTCGCACCGACAAGCTGCTGCAGCTGGACGATGGTGGAGCTGTCGAGCCGAATTGGAAATCTGGGGATGTGGTAGCGGGCATGCGTTTCGCCCTCGTGGAGGATTGTTACAATGAACGCAACAGTAGTTGTTGCGCCCTGGCCGAGAGTTACGATGCGATCAAGGATTGATGGATCGCTTTGTGCATCGAGCCGAAGGTGGAGAGTTTTTATTCGGTCATATGCGGATTCGAGTGGGAGAAGTTCGTCAACGATGATTCGAGGTGTGGCAGCTTCGTCGCGCAGTTCGAGCTTGCCGACAGCAACGACGAGCGCGCCCTTGCGGAGGAAATCCTTGGCTGTTTCGTACACCGAGTTCCAGAGAATGAGTTCGCCAACACCGGTGTAATCTTCCAGTAGTGCAAATGCAATTGGGCGCTCGCTCCGATCGAGCTTTGTTCGGAGCTGGGTAACAAGACCGCAGCAGCGGACTGTTGTACCGGACCGAAGGGAATCGGTTTTCCCAAGTTGCATAGTCGCTAGCGCACGAGCCAAGGGCGCATGGGCGTCGAGCGGATGACCGGAGAGGAAGAAGTTGAGCACTTCATGCTCACGGCTGAGCAGCTCATCTTTGCTCCAAGGGGGAACGTCTGGCAATTGAGGCTCAACAGGTTCGAGCACATCCTCGCCGAAAAGGGAATCCATTCCGTGTGCAACAACGGTGGCGGATTTGGCAAATTCCAGAGCTTGGTCGAGTGCAGCGACTAATTGCGCGCGGTGGCCGCCGAGCCGATCAAACGCACCACTTGCGATGAGCGCTTCGATGGCGGATTTGTTGACAAGACGGGTATCCACACGGCGGCAGAAATCGTAGAGCGAGCGGAATGGACCATCTGCTTTTCGAGCTTCGATGATAGACTGCACTGCCTTGAGCCCGACATTCTTGATCGCCGCAAGCCCGAAGACGATCGTCGTGGGCGATGTTGCTCGAAATGTCTCCAGCGATTGGTTGATGTCCGGAGGCAGGACAGTGATGCCGAATTTCCGCGCCTCTTCGATGAGTGCGTTGATTTTCTCGAGCTTGCCCAATTCGGCGGACATGTTCGCTGCAAGGAACTCTGCGGTGTAGTGGCGTTTGAGCCAGGCTGTCTGGTACGCCAGATATGCGTAGGCAGCTGAGTGGGATTTGTTGAAGCCATAAGAAGCGAACTTTTGGATAAGGTCAAAGATTTCCTCTGCGCGGTGTGGCTCAATGCCATTGGTGCGCATGGCGCCCTCGATGAAGGCTTGGCGTTGCTGTGCCATGAGCTTTTCGTCTTTTTTGCCCATCGCGCGGCGGAGGGTAGCAGCTTGGGCGAGCGTGAATCCGGCAAGGTCCTGCACAAGCTGCATGACCTGCTCTTGGTACACGATGATGCCGTAGGTATTCTTGAGCCGGTGCTCCATGAGTGGGTGGAGGTACTCGATCGGTTTTCGCCCGAATTTCCGATCGATGAACTCCGGAATGTTGTCCATTGGACCAGGACGGTAGAGCGCATTCATTGCGGTGAGTTCTTCGAGGTTGCGTGGGCGGAGCTGCCGGAGATATTCGGTCATCTTCTCCGACTCGAATTGGAAGACTGCGAGTGTATGGCCCTCACTGAGCATTTCATAGACCGCCGGATCGCTGTAATCAATGGCGTCGAGATCAATTGTCTTGCCGTAATTCTCCTTGATTTGCTCGAGAGTGCGGTCTATGATGGAAAGGGTCGTCAGTCCCAGGAAGTCCATCTTCAAGAGCCCGACTGCTTCGAGCTCTTTCATCGTGTACTGCGTGGTAGGATTGGAGCCAGGAGTTTGATAGAGCGGCACGTAGTCGGTGATGGGGCCAGGTGCAATCACGACGCCGGCTGCATGGACCGATGCATTCCGCGCCAAACCCTCGAGGACAAGTGCGTATTCGACGAGCTGTTGGAGTTTGGGATCGTCGGTATCCCGGAGCCAACGCAGTTCTGGAAGGTTGAGTGCGTCGCTGAGCTTGGTGACTTTTCCCAAGACAACGGGGATGTTCTGGGTAATCTCGTTGAGCGTTGCCTGCGGTATGCCGAGCACACGTCCGACGTCCTTGATAACCTGCCGTGCCGAGAGGGTGCCGAACGTGATGATTTGCGCGACAGCATCGGCACCGTACTTGGTGCGGACATACTCGATGACCTCGTCGCGGCGTTCATCGTTGAAGTCCACGTCAATATCGGGGAGCGAAATGCGGTCAGGATTGAGGAATCGCTCGAAGAGAAGGTCGTGCTTGAGTGGGTCAATATTTGTGATGCCGAGCGCATAGGCGACAAGCGATCCAGCTGCGGAGCCTCGTCCAGGGCCGACGCTGATCCCTCGCTGGCGAGCACCAGCGATGAAATCCTGCACGATGAGGAAGTAGCCCGAATATCCCATCCGTTTGATCACATCGAGTTCAAAGCGAGCGCGATCGGCAATTTCGGGGGTAACGTGGCCGTACCTCCGTTCCAATCCCCGCAGGGTGAGTTCTTCGAGGTATTCGTCGAGCGACTGTGCTGTCGAATCGGGAGGAATTGGAAACGTCGGCATTTTGGGCGAGAAGGTGGGATCGAAAACCACCTTTTCCGCAATGGCTAATGTGTTCTCGATTGCGCGTGGGAACTTGGCAAACAGCTCTTTCATTTGCGCGGCAGTTTTGAAGTAGAACTCCGGCACGCGATACCGGAGCTGCATTACATCGAACGTGCCCGCATTCGAGGATGAAACCTCTCGAATCAGCAAATGGACGTTGTGCGCAACAGCATGCTCGGGGCGGATGTAGTGACAGTCGTTGGTAGCGACAAGCTCGATACCAAGCTCACGAGCGAGTTTCGGAGCCTGCTCTAGGACGATGTTGTCTTCCGGCAGCCCGTGATCTTGAAGCTCGATATACCAATCATCTCCGAAGAGCTCCTTGAACCACCGCGCGTTTGCACGAGCAGTTTCGAAGTCGCGGGCAAGGAGCGGTTGGTTGACCGGCCCTGCAAGGCAGGCGCTCAGTGCAATGAGACCATCGTGGTACTCTGCAAGAAGCTCTCGATCAATGCGCGGTTTGTAGTAAAATCCCTCGGTGTGACCGAGCGAAACAAGCTTGCAGAGGTTGCGGTAGCCTTGTTCATTTTTTGCCAGGAGCACAAGGTGAAAGTAATCCCGCTTGCTCTCGCCGTTCTTGATCGGCTTTTTCTCCGTTCGCGAGCCTTTCGCTAAATACACCTCGCAACCGATGATCGGCTTGATACCGCGTTTTTTCGCTGCGAAAAAGAACTCCATGCACCCGAACATGACACCGTGATCGGTCAGTGCCACTGCTGGCTGCCCGTCGTTGAGTGCAGCAGTGACCAGCTGTTCCGGTGTTGCGATTGCATCGAGGAGGGAATAGTGAGAGTGGTTGTGCAAATGAACAAAGTCAGCCATGCGCTTTGTAGGAGATGACAAGCGGAGCGAAAATAAGCCTTGCGATTTCCGTGCCCTCGAAGACGTAGTTCGAGCATCGTCATCGCGAGCGGGCGATGTATCTTTGCTTGTGGCCCGGATGGCGAAACGGCAGACGCACAGGACTTAAAATCCTGGGCTCCAGACGGAGCGTGCGGGTTCGAATCCCGCTCCGGGCACATTCTGAGCGCAATTTCAGCGATCGAGAGTTCCCTTCAAATACAAGGCTCCTGCCGTGCAGGAGGGCGACTGAGGGCGTACTACTTTCTGCGCACGTTGAGTTTCGCTGGATAGCGGCAGCACGGCTCAGTGAGGGATTTTAGCGTCTTCCGCCGCGATGGGGAGAGCGAGGTGGACTGCTGTGGCGATGGCTATCTCCTGAGCGTGGCGGACGTTCGAAGCGACCACTTCCGCCGGAGCGATTACCACCGTTGGTTACGTCTTCCGGTGGCGGCAGCAGCGCTTTTCGGCTGAGTCGGAATTTGCCATCTGGCTGAATTTCGATGAGTTTGAGTTCGACGATGTCCCCTGGCTTGACGTAATCGAGGATGTTGTGCACTCGTTCGTGAGCGATTTGGGAGATGTGGAGCAACCCTTGCTTTTTCGGGAGGAATTCAACAATTGCGCCGAGTCCTTCGCGGACTTCCTTGACCTTTGCGTGATAGACTTCGCCAAGTTCGGGTTCGCGCGTGAGACCTTTGATCCAGTCAATAGCCATCTGTGCATTTTCTTGGTTGACGGCAGCAATGATGACAGTGCCATCTTCCTCAATGCTGATTTCCGTGTTGGTTTGCTTGGTGATCTCACGAATTGTTGCGCCACCCGGCCCAATGATTGTTCCGATCATTTCAACTGGAATTTTGATCGTCGTCAGCCGCGGAGCATAGCGCGACAGCTCCGGACGAGGTTTGTCAATGCACTCGTTCATGATGCGGAGGATGTGCAGCCTGCCCTCTCGCGCTTGTGCGAGTGCTCGGCGAACGATCTCGAGCGAAAGCCCTTTGATCTTGATGTCCATTTGGCAGGCAGTGATGCCGTCAGCGGTGCCGGCAACTTTGAAGTCCATATCGCCGAGGTGATCTTCGTCACCGAGAATGTCGCTCAAGATTGCGACCTGGTCACCCTCGGTGATAAGGCCCATTGCGATGCCGGCAACTTGCTTCTTGATCGGGATCCCCGCATCCATGCATGCAAGGGAGCCAGCGCAGACTGTTGCCATCGAAGAGGAGCCGTTCGATTCGAGGATATCCGAGACGATGCGAATCGTGTAGGGGAACTCTTCCTCACTGGGGATGAGCGGCTGGAGGGCACGTTCGGCAAGATTGCCGTGCCCAATCTCGCGGCGGCTGACGCCAGTCATCCGGCCAACTTCGCCCGTTGAGTATGGCGGGAAGTTGTAGTGCAGCATATATCGCCGTTCGTAGGTCGGCAGCAAGCCATCAACGATTTGCTCATCTTGCTTGGTACCGAGTGTAACGGTTGTCAGACTCTGCGTTTCTCCACGCGTAAAGAGTGCGGATCCGTGCGTGCGAGGCAGCAGGCCAACTTCGCAGGTGATGGGGCGGATGTCGGTCAAGCCGCGTCCATCGAGCCGACGCCCTTCGGTAAGGATCATTTTGCGCATCAGCTCGTACTCGACGTCGCTGACGACACGACTGGTGAGCTGCACGATTGGTAGCTCAGCGTAGTCGTCGTGATCAAGGACGAATTGCTGGACTGCCAGCAGCGTTTCATCGAGGAGCTTTTTGCGGAACTCCGAGCGCGCTTCCTTCGAAGACGACGAGTGGATCATCTGGTTCAACGGTTCGGTAACGCGCCCGCGGATGAAGTGCTCTAGATCAGGTGGGCAGGGGATTGCTTGCACCGGGCGGTGTGGTCGCTTGCCACCACCTGCTTTCTCGAGAAGCTCGCGTTGCAGTTGATTCAGGACGCGGATGTTCTCATGCGCAAATTCGAGTGCTGCGATAAAGTCATCCTCGCTGATTTCTTTGGCCATTCCCTCGACCATCACGATCGAGTCATCGGTGCCAGCAACGGTGATCTCCATATCCGAAACCTCCAGTTCCTGGTAGGTCGGGTTGATAACGAAGGTGCCGTTGATCCTGCAGACGTGCACTTCCGAGACTGGTCCATCGAAGGGAATGTCCGAAAGCAGCAGCGCAGCAGAGGCACCGACCATACCCAGCGAGTTGGGTTCGTTCTTGTCGTCGGCAGAAAAGACGGTTGCAACAACTTGGGTATCAGCACGCCACCCTTCAGGAAACATTGGGCGAATCGGCCGATCAATCAATCGTGCTGAGAGGATTTCCTTTTCCGTCGGACGCCCTTCGCGACGGAAGAAACTGCCAGGAATCTTTCCAGCGGCAGATGATTTTTCGCGGTACTCGACCGTCAAGGGAAGAAAGTCCACATCCGGGCGAACATCCGGGCTTGCACAGACGGTCACCAACACCATTGTCTCGCCGTATTGCACCATGACGGACCCATCGGCGAGTTTGGCGAAACGTCCAGTCTCGATGGAGTACTCTCTGCCACCTAACTGGCAAGAAACCTTGACAATTCCCATGCTGGCTTTGCGTAGACAGTATGACAAACAGTGTTCCGCACTTGCTCGGAACAAATCGGCTCACGGTATGGCAGGGCGACCCTGCATCCAGTGTGATGTCAGAGATGCAGATCCAGTACCGGAGCTCTTACTTGCGCAAATTGAGTTGTTCGACGATGCTGCGATAGCGCTCCAAATCAACACGCTGGAGATACTTGAGCAACCGGCGGCGCTTGTTGACCAACCCAATAAGTCCACGTCGGCTGTGGTGGTCTTTCTTGTGCACTGCCAGGTGCTCAGTCAGTTGGTTGATGTGCTCAGTCAGGATCGCAATCTGCGCTTCCGGCGATCCGGTATTGGTCGGCGATCCGCCGAATTGTGCAATGAGTTCAGCTTTTCGCTCTTTGGTGAGCATCGGACGACTCTGGAGAAATGTTGGACATAAACGGTTCAGCTGTCGCGAAATATCGCTCGCAGGTTTCGCGGTCTTCACGGAGTTGAGACCAGAACATATCCACGCTTTCGAAGCGCCGTTCTTGCCGAACGTAGCAGTGGAAGCGTAGGACGATTTTGCGGTCGTATAAGTATCCACTGAAGTCGAAAAAGTGGGCTTCCAGCCGTAAGTGCGCCGAATCAGTAAACGTCGGGCGTACGCCAATATTTGCCATTCCCTGGACGATCCGGCCGTCAAGAGGCGCGCTGACGCAATAGACACCAGATCCTGGGAGAAGTTTGTGGGGGTCGAGTAGCTCGATGTTCGCGGTCGGATAGCCCAGACGTCGTCCGCGTCCATCGCCCTGGACGACGATGCCCTCGACGCTGTAGGCGTAGCCGAGCATGGCATTGGCTGTTGCCAAATCGCCGCGCTGGAGCGCGCTGCGAATCTTTGTGCTGCTAATCAACTCGCCACCGTCAAGGTATACGGGCGGGACAGACTCGACGCTGAAGCCAAGCTCTGCGCCCAGTTTTTCCAGTAGCGCGTGGTTCCCTTGGCGATCCTTCCCGAACGAATGGTCATAGCCGATAACGATGTGCATCAGCCCAATCTTCTCAACGAGCACCGAGCGGACGAATTCTTCTGCCGGTGTTTGGGAAAACTCGAACGTGAAGGGGATGACAACGAGTACATCCACGCCAAGGTGCTGCAAGTGTGCATACTTTTCAGCAAGCGTGCTCAGCAGACCAATAGGCTGCTGCGTCGAGCGCTGCAAGACCAAACGTGGGTGAGGCTCGAATGTTACTACCACTGTCCGCGCTTGGCTATCGCGGGCAACAGCAAGCATCCGCTCGATGATGGCGCGATGCCCGCGATGGACACCGTCGAACGTTCCGACCGTTACAACAGAACGCTGGTTGTAGGGCACCTCAGCGATGGAGCGGTACATCTGCATGGTTACCTTCGCTGAGTAATGTTGTAAGTTCTTCGATTGTCAACGCATCTTCGACGCGATAGTTACCGATCGCTGTGCGCCGCAGCGCAGTAACGTATGCACCAACGCCGAGAACGTTGCCCAGATCACGTGCCAGGGCACGAATGTAGGTACCTTTTGAACAACGGACCGTAAACCGAACCAGCGGAAGCGTAATCTCGATACCCTCGATTGCGTGTACTGTTACGGTGCGTGGTGGAAGCGCTACTGCGCGTCCCTGGCGAGCAAGCTGATAGGATCGCTTGCCGCTAACATGGACAGCTGAGTAGGCTGGCGGAATTTGTTCGAACGTACCGATGAAGCGATCGAGTGCAGCAACGATCATTTGTGGCTCAAGGTGTTCAATCGGTGTTGTCTCGTATTCAGGTGTTTCCGCATCATCGCTTTCGGTGCGTGCACCAAGCTTGATTTCGACGCGGTACTCTTTGTCGAGTGCTTGGAAGGCATCCACTTGTTTTGTTGCACGCCTGATGCACACGATGAGTAAGCCAGTCGCAATAGGGTCAAGCGTTCCCGCATGACCAATTTTTTTGACGCCGAGTAGCCTGCGCAGTTTGGCAACCACATCGAACGATGTCCATCGCTGCTGCTTATCCACCAGAATTGCACCCCCTTCGCAAGGCAAGCGTTCCAGCCACGCGCGCACGTCTGTTTTCCTGGAGAGAATCGGTATCATTGGCCACTTGAAGAGCTACCTTCGGAAGATTTTCCAGCCTCACGTTGCTTGAGCAGTTGCTCGATGCGTTCCATCGCGTCGAGTGTTGAGTCGAGATAGAACCGCAACGTTGGGATGACTTTCAGATGGAGCGGTGCAAGCAGCGACCGAAAATGCTGCGCTTGCTCGTTGAGGAGCGCAACGATGCGTTCCCCGCCGAGGCTATTTCCAAAGACGCTGACGTAGAGTTTCGCGATTGTCAAATCTGGTGATACCTTCACATCGGTGAGGGTAATCATTCCTCCACCATGGAGTTCTGCAACGTCGCTGATCGGTTGACTCAATATCCGCTGGATTTCGCGGGCGACTCTGTCAGGGCGAAATGATGCCATCTTACTGTCCGAGCTTCCGTTGAACTTCGGTGATGCGATACGCCTCGATGATGTCGCCTTCGGCGTAGTCGTTGAATCCACTAACGGTCAGACCGCACTCGAAGCCTTGGCGGACTTCCCGTACGTCATCTTTGAGATGCTTGAGCGATTGGATGGTGCCTTTGTAGATCTCGAATCCATCGCGGATAATCCGCACT
>BEHW01000001.1 GCA_002898675.1 bacterium HR20 | reverse complement strand
TCCTACCTCGAGGCGGAGCATCGCGATTTGTTCCACAACTGCTTCGTGATGCTCTATGTCCCGCTCAATGATCCTTGCTCTCGCTGCTTCTACGCTTGTAGTGCCGCTCTACTCTCAGCAGCGCACTTCTTCCGACACACTCCACCGTACGTACCAAGCTCCTGCGGTGACGGTGACGACGACGCGCGCAATCGAAGGTCGTTCGCCGGTGACCTGGAGTGAACTTACGCGTGCGGAAATTGTGCAGCAGCACACCACGTTCGACTTGCCGAGCATTCTCGCCGAGCTGCCCTCGACGATGTTCTACAGCGAAAGTGGGAATGCCATCGGGTATTCGTACCTGAACGTGCGCGGTTTCGACCAGCGGCGGATTGCCGTTCTTGTCAACGGAATTCCGCAGAACGACCCCGAAGACCACAACGTGTACTGGATTGACATGCCTGATTTGGCATCGAGTCTCGATGGCATTCAGGTGCAACGTGGCGCAGGGCTGGCCAACTATGGTTCGCCGGCGATTGGCGGCTCGATCAATTTGCTGACGGTCAACCCCGCGCGCGAGCGCTTCATTCGATCGAGTGTGCTGGTTGGGATGCAGGAATACCGCGCGGGCGGACGAAGCCCAATCCCGCCGGATGCCACCGCTCCTGCCAACGATGTGGAACGCTATAGCGTGGAATTCTCCAGCGGTCTCATCGGCGAGCAGTACGGTGTCTATGCGCGGCTTTCGCGGATTCGATCGCGCGGCTACCGCGACCTGACCTGGAGCGATTTGCCGAGCTACTTTGTCAGCGTTGTCCGCTACGACGACAACGCGTCGCACCAGCTCAACGTTTTCGGTGCGCCGCTGGCCGACGGCTTGAGCTATACTGGGCTGCCGAAACGTTACATCAGCGACCCGGAACTACGGCGACGCAACTACAGCGATTGGTCGTTCGCGCGCTCGGGCGACTCGCTTGCCTATGCCACGGTGCGTCGCCCGCAGGAGCTGGAAAACTTCTCGCAACCCCACTACGAGCTGCTCAGCGACATTCGGCTCAGTGAGAGCTTGACGCTCAAAAGCTCGCTGTTCTACTACACAGGCGATGGATTTTTCGATTTCGACGGCTCGTGGGCAGATGCAGCCACGCTTCGGCTTGTGCGGCCGTTTGCCCCTCGCGACTCGGCCCCGAACCCGACCAATGCGATTATCCGTGCGTTCGTCGGCAATCGGCATGGGGGCTGGATTCCGCGTCTGGTCTGGCAGCACGAGGGCGGCGAGCTTCTCCTCGGTGCGGAGATGCGCTGGCATCGCTCCGAACACTGGGGGAAAATTCGCTACGCGGAAAATCTGCCACCTGATTTCGATCCCGACTACAAGTTCTACTCGTACGAAGGCGTCCGTGACATCTACTCGGTCTTCGCACGGGAGCAGTACACTGCCTCCGAGAAGCTGCTCATCAATCTCGAGGCGCAACTTGTCCGCACACGGTATGGACTGCGGAACGAAAAAGCAGGGACCATCTACACCAGCTACCTGACGACCGCCGGCGATACAGTCCGCGGTAGCGGGATGATTTTCGACGTGTGGTACACGTTCTTCAACCCCCGGATTGGCGTGCAGTGGAGCATATCCAACGAACACAGCACGTATGCAACAGTAGCGTTGACCTCACGCGAGCCTCGGAGGAATAGCCTTTACCGTGCGTCAGAGTCTTACGTCGGGTACGCTCCACTATTTCGGACAGACACCAGTGCTGGTGTTGTTCGCTACGACTTTTCTCAGCCACTGGTCAAACCCGAACGCTTGCTCGACATCGAAGCCGGATGGAACTGGCGCACTGAGCATCTCACAGCCGCTGTTACGCTCTACTGGATGGAATTTTTCGACGAGCTTGTGCGCAATGGCCAGCGCGATATTTTTGGCGCTCCGATCGAGGGGAATGCGCCGCGTGCGCGCCATGTTGGGATCGAGCTTTCAGCCAGTTGGGTTGCCCTGCGGTGGGACGATGGCCAGCTGCGAATCAGCGGGAATGCAACGATGAGCCGCAACCGTTTCCTGGAGTACATGTTCCAGACTGCCAGTGGAGCAGCGCTCGATCTGTCGGGTAATCCGGTTGCGGGATTCCCGGAGTTTCTTGCCAACCTTGCAGTGCAGGCGCAATGGAACGGCCTCGAATTCCGCTGGAGCGGGCGCTACGTTGGCGCGCATTACACCGACAACTTCGGTCCGCGGCTGAGCGAATATCTCCAGCACGTGCCGGGTGTGGTGCGGTATCGTGACAACCGCGTCGAGCCATACGTCGTCGCCAACGCTTCGGTCGCTTATACGCTGCGCGATGTTGTGGGACTGCGGGCACTGCGCCTACGGTTGCAGGTCAACAACATGTTCAACAGCCTCTTTGCCTGGAGCGGGAACGGCGCAGAATTCTTCCCTGCTGCCGAGCGGCTCTGGCTGACGGCAGTCGAAGTTGAGCTGTGATCCGTGCCAGGTAGCTTGTAGATGCGTTCCCTGTATGCAGAATTTACCGGCGCTTCTTCGGTCGCTTCGGTGGTGTTTTCGGCGTGGTGGGAAGATTCATCGGGAGCGTCCGCCCTTGCGATTCAGCAAGCTCTTGGGCGATGCGGAGTCGTTTTTGGAGCCAGCCTTCTTTTTTCGGCATGCGCTTCAGATCGGCAAGCGTGAGCGTCCGTTTCGAGAACTTGGTCATCCACACCTGCTGGAGAATCCCCAGCACATTGAACACCAGGTAGTAGAGGTTCAACCCAGACGGCAAGTAGGAGAACATCAATGTCAGCATGATCGGCATCACGTACACCAGAGCTTTCTGGTTCGGGTCGGTGATGGTCATTTTCTGCTGAATGAAGAGCGTTGCGCCCATGATGAGTGCCATTCCGGAAAGCGCTTCGATTCCGAAGATGCTCACCGGCAGGTGAATGACGTGGTCTGGGACAGAGAGATCGTCAATCCACCCAGGAATGAACACTGCCTGCCGCATAGCGATGTTCGTTGCCAGCACGGCGTAGAGCGCATAGAGAATCGGCAGCTGGAGCAGCAGCGGCAAGCACCCGCCCATTGGATTGACGCCGTACTCGGTGAACAGCTGCATCTGTGCGCGTTGGAGCGCCATGGGGTCATCGGCGTATTTCTTGCGCAACTTTGCGATTTCGGGTTGGAGCGCTTGCATCTTCAGTGCTGCCTGCATCTGCCCTCGCGACAGCGGCAGCAGCAGAAGCTTCATCAGCACCGAAAACACGATGATCGCAATGCCATAGTTCGGGATGAGCGCGTGGATTGCTTTGAAAATCGGCAGCATGAAGAATTCCCCGATTGGGCGGACAATCCAGCGCCAACCGAAGTTGACCGTCGCTTGTAGGCCGTACTGCTTGACAATGTCGTAATCGAGCGGTCCCAGGTACACAGCGAAGGAATCGCTCTGCCGACCGCCACGATAGGGCACACGGTACGTTGCCGAATACACCTTGATGCGACCGTTGTTTGGCGCTCCGTACATGACGCCCTCGAGAAAGTACTCGCCTTGCCGATCGGGGCGGCCATTGAGGATGGCAACCATGAAGTACTTGGTCTTTGTCCCGATGTAGTCGACCGTCCCAGATTGGTGAACGGAGGCGGGTTTGTTGTAGTCGCTGACATCCAATTCGTCGAGCGATCCATTCAAGCTTGCAAATGCAGTCGAGTGGTTGGACTCCTCGACGCTGCTTGCTTCCTGGTACTTGAGGCCGGAGTTCCACCCAACGTCATACCATCGGCGAGTCAGCGGAAGCAGAGAATCAGCATCCTCGACGATAATGCGAGTGTCGAGCAGGTAGGTCTTGCCGTGGAAGGTTATCGTCCGTTCAATCGTTGCTCCGCCGATGCGGAGACGACCGCGGAGCGTATAGCTGGAATCGCCCCGAAGCTCAATGGTTCCGCTGGCAGGGGCATTCAACAATTCGAAGTGCTGCTGGCGTGGCGTAAGCTTTTCGCCACTACGGGTTGTGAACGTCATCCCAAGCTCGCGAGCGCCGGGATAGACAAGCTGCACGGGCTCGCCGTACCATGCCTTGTAGTGCTGCAGTTCCCAGCGGGAGATCGTCATGCCCAGCGAGCTAATCGTCGCGCGGTAATTCTCCGTCACAACGCGGATGCGTTGCTCTGGCACCGCAGGTTGTGCTGGCGAAATCCCCGCGGTTGGTTGTGCCGGTCGCACCGAATCTGCCTGTACGGTGGCGTTTGATTTGGATTGTTGAGCTGTGTGCTGCGGATGCTCTGCGGGTGGGCGTTGCTCGATGGCAGTGTAAAGCATCCACACGCCGATGATAATCGAAATCAGCAGCATCCCGATGAGTGTATTCCGGTCCATGCAGCGTAGGGTGTAGGTCGTTATGGAACTGGGTCAAAACCGCCGGGGTGCCATGGGTGGCACCGAGCGATGCGCCGCACTGCAAGCAGAGCGCCTTTGACTGCGCCGTACCGCTCGATCGCCTCGATAGCGTACTGTGAACAGGTTGGATAGAATCGGCACTGTGCACCGAGCAACGGTGAAATCCAGCGCTGGTAGGCTCGGATGATGATGACAAGCAGCGTACGCATGGAACAAGGCAGTCGTCGGCTGCAAAACTACGGAACAGCTTCCGGGGGCATGCTGCTAATGCCGCGCGACACCGCCATCAACGTTGATTGCTTGGCCGGTGATGATACTTGCCGCCGGCATGGCAAGGAACGCGACGACGTTTGCAATATCGTGCGGCTCATCGGCGCGATGGATGCACTGCTGCGGCAGAATGTCCTTGAGCAGGGCGCGGTTCATCGGCCGGTCGGTTGGGTCTTGCGTTGCAGTCAGTCCGACGGTGACAGCGTTGACGGTGATTCCGTACTGCCCGACTTCTGCTGCCAGCGATCGCACAAAACCGATGATTGCGCTTTTGGCAGTCACGTAGTGCACCAGATACGGCGTTCCCAGCCACACGGTGTCGGAGCTGAGTGCGATGATTCTTCCGAACGTGTTCCGCTTCATGATCGGCACCACTGCGTGCGTGACCAGAAAAAGCGAGTCCAGACACACCGTGAGCATGCGCTTCCACTGCTCGAACGTCAGCAGCTCGAACGGCTCTTCTTCGTAGAGACCGACGTTGTGGACGAGCACATCAATGCGTCCGAACTCTGCTACGACTTGCTCGACGATCTGGCGCACGACGTCGGGCACTGTCAAATCGCCGCGGTAGGCACAGACGCGGTCGGTAATCTGGCGCACAGCAGCAACAGTTGCGCTGGCGTCGGCGATGTCCACGATTGCAATGGACGCGCCTTCTTCTGCCAGGCGTTCGCAGAATGCACTGCCGTTGCCGACGGCTGCGCCAGTGATGAGTGCAACGCGTCCATGCAAGCCGGATTCGAATTGGTGAATCTGCATCTGCTTACTCTGCGGAGATGGGGACGATCTCTTCGAGCGAGAGGCGGTGCGGCTGGCCAATCTCGAAGCCGAGGAATTGCCGGGCAACAGCCGCGAAGTTGGTTGGCACATCCGTCACGTAGTACTCGACTCGTGCAGTCCGGGGCGAGCGTTGCTGCGGGAGCGACTGCTCCCCGAGCAGGCGTTTGACATGGCGTGTTGCCCAATAGCCAGGGTCAATCAACGCAACCGGTGCAACCTGCTCGATTGCTTCGGCAAGCAAGGGGAAGTGCGTACATCCCAGGATGATTGTATCCACGGCTTGGTCGAGCAAGGGGCGGAGATATTCCTCGATGATAGCCAGCGTCGCCGGATGTGCCAGCCAGCCTTCTTCTGCAAGTGCAACCAGCAGCGGGCACGCATGCTGGACGACCGTTACGTTCTCTGTGCCGCCGTGGGCATAGAGTGCCAGCGCGTAGGCATCGCTTTCGATCGTTGCGCGGGTACCAATGACGCCGATGCGCTTCGAGGGGGAGCGTTCGAGTGCGGCGCGTGCGGCAGGTTGGATCATCCCGACAACAGGGACTTGAGCAATCGCTTCGACAATGTCGAGCGCTGCTGCAGAAACGGTATTGCACGCGACGACGATCATATCCACCCCTTTCGATCGGAGGAACGTCGCGCTCTGCGCGGCGTAGTGCGCAATGGTGGCGACCGACTTGTTGCCGTACGGGACACGGGCGGTGTCGCCGACGTAGATGTACTGCACGTGCGGCAGTTCCGTGATCAAGTGCCGCAGCACACTCAAGCCGCCAACACCAGAATCGAACACGCCGATGCGGATGGGAGCGCTCATCGGTTCGATGCTGTCGTTGATTCCAGCGGGTACTCGCTGCTGGCCAGCGGCCCCTCTTCCCGAACAAGCGGTAATCGGCGCGGGGGCATGACCACCAGTGGGACTTTTTCGACGACAACGTTGCTCGTATCGAGCCCGTAGTATTCCTCAGCGCTTGCAGCTAAGCGGTGCGAGAGGAAGTAGTACGCATTGAGCACCAAGCGTTCGTGGGGTGGAAGTTCGTTGTCGTAGGAAAGGAAGCGCTGGAAAATCACAAACCGGAAGTCCCCTGTCTGATTGAGCCGCTCCAAGGACCGATACCGGCTGGCGATGTCAATCTCCTTGCGGCGAACCATCTCTTCGACAACGTGACGGAACATGATGTTCAAGCGTGGCTCGATTCGGAAGCCGAGATTGAAGCGCACAAAGACGACGTCAACGTCCGATGGCCCCGATCGCCGCAAACGATCGAGAATTTCGACGTTGTAGGTCATTCGGTACGGCTCGTCCACTGTGTACACGTTGACAAACCAGTAGATGTTCGCACGCTTTGGACTGCGGCGGATAATCGAATCAATGGCGATTTGCTCAACTTGGCGCGGATCGCTCGATGCAGTCAGGTACACCAGGTGCGTCGCAAACTTCGGGATGCTCTCGTCGCGACTGAGCTGTTCGAGGACGGGAACGAACACATCGAGCGGGACCATCTCGGTCAGTTGCGAGCGAATTTCCTTCGAGCGGAAGACGATGTACATCACTGCGGCTACGCTGCTGCCGACCGCCATTGTGAACCATCCGCCTTCGAGGAGCTTGGCAAGGTTCGAGACCAGGAACGATAGTTCGATTGCAGCAAAGAGTAGGACGATAGCTCCCACCAGCGGCAATGCAACGCCTTGCTGCCGGAGGTATTGAGCAACGAGGACGCTCGTCATGATCATCGTCAGTGTGATAGCCAGCCCGTAGGCAGCTTCCATGTGCGTCGAATTGCGGAAGTAGAGCACGACAGCAACGCAGCCGACCATGAGCGCCCAATTGATGCGCGGGATGTAGAGCTGACCGCGAATGAGCGTCGGGTACTTGACTTTCGTCCGAAACCACAAACCCAGTTGCATCGCTTCGTTGACGAGGGTGTACGAGCCGCTGATGAGCGCTTGACTTGCGATGATCGTTGCAACTGTTGCAATCGCGATTGCCAGCGGGAGAATCGGCGCTGGTACGATCGCGTAGAACGGTCGGGCTGGGAGCGGCGCCCCGATGTGTTCGAGCATCCAGGCGCACTGGCCCGCATAGGAGAGCAGAACGCAGAGCTTGACGAGCGCCCAACTGAGCCGAATGTTACCGCGTCCGCAGTGACCCAAGTCGCTGTAGAGTGCTTCTGCACCCGTTGTGCAGAGAAACACGCCACCGAGAATCCAGAAGCCTTCGGGATGCTCGGTAATGAGCCAGATTGCATAGCGCGGATCGAGCGCTGCAAGGATCTCCGGGTGGTGGAGCGTTTGGAGTCCGCCGATGACACCGATGAAGAGAAACCACGCCAGCATGATCGGACCGAATGCACGGCCGACTTTTTCCGTCCCGAACTGCTGAACGGAGAACAATGCAACGAGTATCCCGATCACCAGCGGTACTGTTGGAATCTCCGGTGAGAGAATCTGCAGCCCCTCGATTGCTGAGGAGACCGAAATCGCCGGTGTTATCAGCCCATCGGCGAAGAGCGAGGCTGCACCGATAATTGCCGGAAACACCAGCCACCGCGCCCGTCGGCGTACCAGAGCGTAGAGCGCAAGGATACCTCCCTCCCCGCGGTTATCTGCTCGGAGCGTGATGACGACGTACTTGAGCGTCGTCAGAAACGTCAGCGTCCAAAAGACTGCAGAGAGCGCGCCATATGCCAACAACTCGTCAACAGGACGATTGCCAGCAATCGCGCTGATCGTATAGAGCGGTGAGGTACCGATGTCGCCAAAGACGATACCCAACGCGACGAGTGCACCGGCAGCGCTCGTTCGCTGATGCAGGGAGGTTTGGTCCAATGCCATAGCCTGAGTCTGAAAATCTCACTGTCCAGCAAAGGCCAGCAAAACTACTTCACCGTCAAACGAGGACACCGTGTCGCTGCCGGCATGTTGCTGGAGTGAACTTCCTCTCCTTCCGAGTGCTACCGGTGGCTGGCATCACGTCAGCGGGCACTCGGGGCATGCCCTGCTGCGGGAGCGAACGGCACTGGCACCAATTTCGCTGGAGGAAGGGAGAAGCAACGTTTCGTTGGTGTTCGCGGCAGCGATTGTTTGCAAACAATTTGTTCGTAATTTCCTTCAAAGTACAGCAATCCTGGAGCACGGCGATGGTTTGGCACCGCGTAGTCCTTCTGCTTACCTGTGGGGTGGTGCTCGGCGCGCAGCAACCCCAATGGCACGAACTTCTGCGTGATCCGAATGCTCGCTACGCCGAGATCGAACGCGCCTTCGAGCGCCAACGGAAGGAACCTCTCTCAGTCGAAGAAGACGAGCGCGAGGAAGGCGAGGAAGATGGCGTTCACTTTGGACGGTGGGCAGACTTCTGGCAGCTTCGACTCATGCCCGATGGCAGCTTCCCCAGCGGCGAGATCCTCTGGCAGGAGCTCTCCGCTAAGATCGCGCAGCAACGCCAGCGGAAGCAGCAGAAAGGCACACGGCTGCAATCTTCGGCGAACTTTACACATCTCGGACCCACCAGCATTCCCACCAATGGCGGTGCTGGACGCATCAACTGCATTGCGTTCCACCCGACCAATACCAACATCGTCTTCGTTGGAGCACCGAGCGGCGGTCTCTGGAAGAGCACCGATGGCGGCTCCTCCTGGTCAAGTTCCACTGACACTCTCGCTACGCTCGGGGTCAGCGCAATAGCGATTGACCCATCGAATCCGCAAGTGATCTACATCGGCACCGGCGACCGCGATGCACGCGATACCTACGGCGTTGGGATTCTCAAAAGCACCGATGGCGGTGCAACGTGGAATGCAACCGGACTCAACTGGACGACACCACAGAATCGTGTCGTCTGCGACATTGTCATCTTCCCCGGAAGCACCTCAACGTTGCTTGCGGCCACCAGCAACGGAATTTGGCGCTCGACCGATGGAGGACAAACCTGGTCCCAACGGACGACGAGCTACACGATGGAGCTGCGGCTCCATCCGACCAATCCGGCAATTGTCTTTGCCTCGACGTATTCCCAGTCGGGCGGCGCAGCAATTCTCCGCTCGCTCGATGGTGGGGTTTCGTGGTCGAGCGTCTGGTCAAGCACCAGCGTCAACCGCATCGCGCTGGCATTGGCGCCGACGGCGCCACGCCGTGTCTATGCGCTCTGTTCGAACAGCTCCAACAGCGGCTTTTACGGGCTCTACCTGAGCTTGGATACTGGCTCGACGTGGTCCCAACAATCAGCCACGCCGAACATTCTGGGAAGCAATACCAGCGGCACAAGCACTGGCGGCCAAGGTTGGTATGACCTCTGTCTGGCGGTGCATCCTCAGGATTCGCTGGTGCTCTTCGCTGGCGGCATCAACGTCTGGCGTTCGGACAACGCAGGCCAAGGCTGGACGATTGTCAGCTACTGGTCTTCTTCGCAGACGATCCCTTACGTCCACGCCGATCAGCACACGATGCTCTTCCGCCCCGGCACGACCGAGCTCTGGGTCGGCAACGATGGAGGAGTCTTCCGCACGACAAACGCAGGGAGCTCGTGGCAGGATCTCAGCAGTGGACTTGCCATTTTGCAGGTGTACCGTATGAGCCACCAGCGGGGCAGCACTACGCCGGTGATCCTTGCTGGGACGCAAGACAACGGAACCAACCGACGCACCAGTAGCGGCAGCTGGGCGCAAGTCTATGGCGGCGATGGCATGGAGAATGCCATTGATTGGGTGACACCCTCGACGATGTACTGCTCGATTTACTACGGCTCGTTCTACCGCTCGACCAATAGCGGGTCGTCGTGGTCTGCAATAGCACCATCGAACGAAGGCGGCAACGGCGCGTGGGTCACACCGTTCGTCATGCATCCATCGAACCCACAGCTCCTCTATGTGGCGTATCGAACGGTCTATCGCTCGACAAATCGTGGTTCGAACTGGACTTCGCTCGGAGCACCGCTGGCGACGAATGCTCGCGCTACGTACCTTGCCGTTGCACCGTCGAACACCGATGTCATCGTCGTCGGTACACGCTCGACAATGTTCCGCACCACCGATGGTGGCACAAACTGGACAAGTATCGCAGGCAGTTTGCCTGCAAGCATTAGCAACGTGGCGATTGATCCGACTAACCCCGCAGTGCTCTGGGCAACGTGCAGCAACTGGGCAAGTGGGCAAAAAGTATTCCGCTCAACCGATGGCGGCTCGACCTGGACGAACGTCAGCAGTGGACTGCCGAACGTTCCTGTCAACTGCATTGCGCTCGATCCGCGCAATGGCAATGCGTACGTCGGCACCGACATCGGCGTTTACCTCCGCACACCCGCTGCCGCGCAGTGGACGATATGGGACGACGGCCTTCCGAACGTGATCGTCCGCGACCTCGAACTCGATACTGCCACAAATCGCATCTACGCAGCAACGTATGGACGGGGCATCTGGCAAGGAGCCTTGCTCAATCAAACGCTCACGGCAGGAATCTGGGCATCGCGCACGACGCTCTGCGCGGGGGATACAGTGCGCTTGGCTGATGTATCCAGCGGGCAAGTTGCTACGCGGCAGTGGACGATAAGCGGTGGCAACCCGGCAACGGCAACCGATTCAGCACTGACTGTCACTTTCCCCAACCCCGGACAGTTCACCGTGCGGCTGGTTGTCTCCAGCGGGACGCTCGCGGACTCTGCGCAAGTGACCATTACGGTCAACCCACGACCGAGCGTTCTCGTTTCTCTTTCAGCACAGCAAGTCTGCGAGGGTGATTCGATCGTCGCCACTGCAAGTGGCAATGGCATCGCCCGGTACCAGTGGAACACCGGCGATACCACCCAACGCATCGTCCTCCGTACTGTGGGCACGTATTCCTTGCAGGTACTCGTTACCAGTGCAGCCGGCTGTTCGACTGCTTCTGCGGTGGTGCAGTGCTCAATCCTCGCACGACCTCCGGTGCCCTCAGTTTCCATCACGGGACGCAACCCATTCTGCGAGGGTGACTCCGTTGTGCTCCAAGCCCCAAGCGGTTATGCCTCCTACCGGTGGAGTTCTGGTGCCACTTCGCAGCAGATCACCGTCCGCTCTGGGGGGAACTACCTGGTTACCGTCACCGATGCCAATGGCTGCTCGAGCTTTTCCGATACGATCCGATTAGTTCGATGGCCCAAGCCACCACTGACGATGCAGGTATTCGGCAGATTGACCTTCTGCGAGGGCGATAGCGTCGTCTTGCTGGCGACATCCACGCCTGGGGCAGCATTCTTCTGGCTCGATGGGAGCAATGCAACAGGAAATCGGCGCGTCATTCGCACCAGCGGCTCCTACGCCGTACTGGTCATTGATACCAATGGCTGCCGCACGCAGTCGGAGCAATTCGTTGTCTCCGTGCATCCGAAGCCCAGACCCCGCGTGAGTGTTCTCGGCTCGACCACGTTATGTGGCAACCAAACTACCACACTCGACGCAGGCGATGGTTATGCAAGCTACCTGTGGAACACCGCTCAAACAACGCGCAGCATCACAATTAGCCAGCCGGGACGTTACTGGTGCATTTGTACCACAGCGCAAGGCTGTAGCAACACAAGCGATAGCGTCACGATCACACGTGACTCGGTAGTTCGCCCAAGCGTGACATCGAGCACTGGCCGGTTCGAGGCGTGCGCTGGCGATACGATCGAGCTCGATGCAGGCCCTGGCTATACCACGTACGCGTGGAATACAGGCGACTCGACCCGCCGAATCGCCGTCACTGAGCCGGGTGAATACGTCGTCAGCGTTGTGACTGCGGCAGGGTGCAGCGGCTCATCTGCGCCAGTGCGGGTTCGGTTCTTCGATCCCCCGCCAACGCCGGAGATCATCCGCGAAGGAAATCGCTTGCGGTGTAGCGTTGAGGGTGTGCAGTACCAATGGTACCGCAATGGCGTGCCAATTGCTGGCGCAACCGACCAAGCGCTCGAGATCACTGAAAGTGGGCAGTACGGAGTTCGCATCACTGATGCAAACGGCTGCTCGGCGGAACGCCAAGACTACAGCGCGATCGTGAGTGTCCCCGATGATCGGGTACGGTCGTGGGTCACACTCGAGCCGAATCCCGCCGAGGACGAAGTGCTCGTCCGCATCGAGAGTATGCTGCCATCTTCGGTTGAACTCTACGACCTCTACGGCCGGTTAGTGCTCCAGCGCTGGGCGTTCGATGGGAGTAGCTCGCACGCGCAGGTGCGGCTGGATTTGCAGGGTATAGCGCGCGGTACGTACCTTGTCCTTGTTCGGAGCGGGCAATCCCTTGCGCGGCTACGGCTGGTGCGGTGGTGAATCGGGTGTATCCGGCTCGATTGATGCAGATTTCCAGGCGCCGAGAGTAGGTTCGATCCCACTGGTGCTGGGCACGTAGAAGCGCACGTTTTCGAGACCATCGGGAAGGTACTGCTGCTCGACCCAGTGGCCGGGGAATGCATGCGGGTAGCGATAACCCTGCGCGTAGCCAAGCTCGCTCATGAGCGGTGTAGGGGCATTCCGGAGATGGAGCGGCACTGCGCCCGCGCCATGGCGTCGGATGTGGTCGAGCGCACGTTCGATCGCCATGTACGCTGTATTGCTCTTGGGAGAGAGCGCCAAGTAGATCGCCGTCTCCGCCAGAACAATTCGTGCCTCGGGCATGCCGATGCGTTCGGCAGCGTGGAAGCACGCGACTGCAAGGGGGAGCGCGTCGGGGTTCGCAAGGCCGATATCCTCGGCTGCAGCAATCACCAGCCGTCGCGCAATGAAGAGCGGATCCTCGCCGCCCTCGAGCATGACTGCAAGCCAGTATAGTGCTGCGTCAGGATCGGAACCGCGAATGGACTTGATGAACGCGCTGGCGACATCGTAGTGCATCTGGCCATGCTTGTCGTAGAGGGTGCGCTGCTGAAGCAGGCTCCGCACCAGTGCATCGGTGATCGTGAGCGGATCGTCTGGGTGTTGCTCGACGATGGCTTCGAGTGCGTTGAGGAGTTTGCGTGCATCGCCGCCGCTGTAGGCAAGCAGTGCGTCGGTTTGCGCGAGCACGATCGTACGCGTGCGGAGAACGTCGTCGGTCGTTATTGCGCGCTCGAGCAACGCCAGCAGCTCGTCGCGGCCAAGATGCGTGAGCGTGAAGACCTGGACGCGGGACAGGAGCGGCGGGACGATTTCGAACGATGGGTTCTCCGTCGTTGCGCCGATGAGGATGATCGTCCCGCGCTCGACAGCGTCGAGCAGTGCATCCTGCTGTGCTTTGTTGAAGCGATGGATTTCGTCAATGAACACAATCGGCGCACCTGCGCTCGAGAAGAGACCGCGCTCAGCTTCCGCGAGGATCTGCCGGACTTCGCCGACACCGCTGGCGGTCGCTGCGATGCGGTAGAACTGGCGGTGGCTCTCTTCCGAAAGCAGCCGAGCGATGGTTGTTTTGCCCACACCAGGAGGTCCCCAGAGGATCATCGAAGCGATACTCCCACTGCGAAGCATCTGCGTCAGTATGCCGCCAGGGCCGACAAGCTCCTGCTGGCCGACAAGCTCGCTCCATCGGCGTGGACGCATGCGCTCAGCAAGTGGGGGACGTACGTTGTTCGGCATCGTCGGTGTTGGCCAGTGTCGTCACCGTTCACGAATGCAAGGCCTGCTCCCTGCGCTCGATTTAGCGCTTGGCGTGGGTTTTCTTCTGTGCAGCATTGCTTTTCCGAGCGGAGCGTTTCGAGCTGGCAGCGTGCGACTGTGGCTCGGCAAGGTCGTAGGTTGCCAGCAGCTCCTCGAACCGCGCGGGCTCAAGGCTGAGCAACCGAGCCGCAGCCGTATGGTCGCCACCACCGAGCGCAAGCGCCTGGGCAAGGAGTTCGCGGACGATCGAATCGAACGGTGCACCGCGGTCGGAAAGTGCCAGCTGGTATTCCCCTGGCGCAAGGCTCGGGCGGATGGCAACGCCTTTGGTCGGTGGTGGAGCATCCATCCGCAGAAATGCAAGTTGGTCGCGCGTAATGAGCGGTCCACTGCTGAGGAGCACCACACGCTCGATGACGTTCCGCAGTTCGCGGACGTTGCCTTTCCAGTGGTACTGGAGCAAAAGCTCAGCAGCTTGCGGTTCGAACCCCTCGACGGCTTTGCCGAACTTGGCGTTGAACTCCTTGATGAATGCGGCAGCAAGGAGCGGGATGTCTTCCTTACGTTCGCGCAGCGGAGGCAAGTAAATCGTCGCGACGTTGAGCCGATAGTAGAGGTCCTCGCGGAATTTGCCTTCTTCGACGAGCTTTTCTAAGTCGCGATTGGTTGCAGCGATGACGCGGACATCCACGGTGATTTCTTTGGAGCCACCGAGGCGGTAGAAGCGCCGCTCCTGGAGCACACGGAGCAGCTTGACTTGCATTTCGGGGCTGAGTTCGCCGACCTCGTCGAGTAGAATGGTACCGCGGTGCGCTTGTTCGAAGCGACCTTGGCGAACTTTGTCGGTTGCGCCGGTGAAGGCACCACGTTCATAGCCGAATAGCTCGCTTTCGGCGAGTTCGCGCGGAATCGCGCCGCAGTTGACCGTTACAAACGGCCCTTTTGCACGTGCTGATTGCTGGTGGATGAAGCGTGCGATGACTTCTTTCCCCGTCCCTGATTCGCCGAGAATGAGCGCAGTCGTATCGGGCGCTTTCGCGATGATGCTCGCAATTTCGAGTGCCTTCCGGAGCGCTTCGCTCGAGCCGATGATGTTGCTGGTTGTGTAGCGTGCCAGCTCTTTTTCGAGGACTTCCACCTGCCGTCGCATCGCGTCGTGCTGGAGCGCGCGCGCAATCACAACGTCGAGCTGCTCTAAGTCCACTGGTTTTGCGATGAAATCTTCGGCGCCGGCTTTCATTGCGCGGATCGCGGTCTTGATGTCCCCGAAGCCGGTCATCACGATCACGGGGACCTTGACGCCCTCGCGGCGGAGATGTTCGAGCAGCTCGATACCGTTGAGTTTGCCCAAGTAGATGTCCAGCAGCACGACGTCCGGCGCGATGCTCTCGAACTCTTCGAGTGCACGCTGGGGATCGGGAATGTGGACCACGCTGGCGTAGTGCCCCGACAGCGCATGGACAATTGCCTCGCCGACGAGGCGATCGTCGTCAATGACCAAAATCGTGTGGTTGAGCGGTTCCATCGGGCGGTGTGCACGGAAGGTGATGGGACATGCCCTGTGGGCTGCGATGGTGCTGCACGCGTGCAAAGATACTCTGCCTGCTGAGATTGAGAGCGTATTTTCGGCTCCATCGCTTACCAATGCAACGCGCGATGCAGCACGGTGCGGTCGTTTTGATTTTGCACACGCACTTGCCCTACGTCCTCCACCATGGCACGTGGCCGCATGGTGCAGAATGGCTCTGCGAAGCAGCAGCCGAGTGCTACATCCCGCTGCTGAACATCCTCGAACAACTCCAGCGCGATGGCTACCAGGCTCCGATTGCCGTTGACATCTCCACCGTCCTCTGTGAGCAGTTGGAGCATCCGGATTTTGCCAAGCTCTTCGAGCAGTACTGCGCGCACCACATCGAGCTTGCCAGAGCCGACGAAGCATATTTCCAGCGCACCGAGCCAAATCCGCACTACCAGACCCTTGCACGCATGTGGCAGCAGTTCTACGCTGCGCGGTGGAGCGATTTTGCCGAGCGCTACAACCGTTCAATCGTCGGTGCGCTTCGACACCTACAGGAGCGCGGCGCAGTCGAGGTGATGACGTGTGCTGCCACGCACGGCTACTTGCCGCTCCTTGGAAGCGATGAATCAGTAGCGCTCCAAATCCAAGTGGCCTGCGACAGCTACCGCAAGCATTTCGGCCGCTCACCGCGCGGCATTTGGCTGCCAGAGTGTGGCTACCGTCCGGCGTATCCGTGGCGCACATATCTGCCAGTGGAGCATTTTTCGACGCCGCATCCGCGGTTGGGAATCGAGCAAATTCTCTGGCGAGCAGGGCTGGAGTATTTTGTCACCGATGAACCGCTCATTCGGCGTTCCGAGCCACTGGCGGTCGTGCTCCCCGATGGCTCGCTCGCTGATCCAGTACCGAGCACTGAGCATCCCTTCGCACGGACGCCGATGGAACTCTACCGCGTCGCCTCCGCACGCGAGACTGCCAGCGAAAGTGCGATTGTCCTTACCCGCGATCAAGGCATTGCCCTTCAAGTCTGGAGCGCCGAGCTGGGCTACCCCGGCGATCCGAACTACCTCGACTTCCACAAAAAACATTTTTCGAGTGCACTCCGCTACTGGCGTGTCACTGATGCAAAAGCGGACATGCGCTATAAGCTGCTCTACGTCCCCGAGTGGGCGCACCAGCGGGCGCAGCTCCATGCGTTCCACTTTACGCAACTTGTCGAACGCTCGCTTGCCGAATACCGCCGCACGACCGGAAGACGCGGCATTGTCTGTTTGCCATTCGACACCGAACTCTTCGGGCACTGGTGGTTCGAAGGGCCAGTGTTCCTCTACCACGTCCTCCGCGGGCTTTCGCTCTCGCCGATTGCGCGGCCGATGACAGCATCGGCTGCAATTGAGATGGCCCCGCCCCGCGAGATCGTCCGACTTCCCGAAGGCTCCTGGGGACGCGGGAACCACCACGACGTCTGGATCGAGCCGTCGGTGCATTGGATGTGGGAAGCGCTCTATCGCGCAGAGTGGCGCTGGATGCGGCTTGCCGAGCGATGTGCTGCCCAGCACCGCACGCCGACGCTGGAGCGTCTGCTTGCTCAAGCGCTGCGGGAGTTGCTGCTCCTCCAAGCCAGCGACTGGGAATTCCTCGTCACCACTGGCTCGGCGCGCGACTACGCCGAGATGCGCTTTTTCTTCCATCACGCAGACTTCGAGCGGCTTTGCACGTTGGCAGAACGCTATTCGCCCAAACGCGGATTGGGCAGGAAAGACCGAGAATTCCTCGCCGAGACCGAAGCGCGCAACGCAGTCTTCAGCCAGCTCGGGTTCGATTCGTGGATGAGTGCAACGAACCTTGTGCGAGATCATGCGACTGTACGGTAAGCTGCTGCTCGGCTGTGTGCTCGCACTGCTGCTGAGCCACTGCGACGGAGGACTCGATCCGACTGCGCTTCCGCCCACTGCAGAACTCGGCGGTCGCTTGACAGTCCGCGGCGGAAGCGAGAGCTATCCGCCACGCGATAGCATCCTGGATCTGCGCGTGGTAGCCTTCCGCACCATCCCACGGGATTCGAGCATCATCGCAGCAGTACTCAATGGGCAGGCGTACTTTACGCCCACCAGCATCCTCGATTCTACCCACTATGCAATCTCCATTCCCTTTACCGAGGGAACTCCGGAGCCTCTTCGGCTGGAGTACATCGCCGTCGCACAACAGTACGGGCCGAATGTTTTCCGAGACTGGCGCGTTGTGGGGGTGCACGCTTCCGACTCGCTCTGGACACCGAAAGCAGTAGTGCTCCGTCGCGGCGAACGACGTCTCGATGTGGACATCACGATTGATTTCCGTAACCCTCCACCGCAACCGTTTCGATAGGCGCCTATGGTACTGCGTTGGCTTGTAGCGCTTGTTCTTTCCGTCGGAATTGCCCGCGCACAGTTTGGGACTATCGTTGGTGTCGTCGTCGAGCAGTCGAGTGGCGATCCCGTCGTTGGTGCGACAATTCGCCTTGGTGGCTTACCCCATGGGGCAGTTTCGCGCCGCGATGGCTCGTTTGTTCTACGTCGGGTGCCTGCGGGAAATCTCACGTTGCTTGTCAGTGCGGTGGGCTATCATCCTGCCGAGCAACACATCACGCTCGGCAGCGGTGACACCGTGCGCGTGCGCATTGGGTTGCGCAGCGAGAGTATCGCTTCGCAAGCGGTTGTCGTCTCGGCAGCGCGGCGCGTCCAGTCGGTCCAGGAAGTTTCGACAAGCGTCAGTTTGGTAGATGCGCAGGCAATCGCTGAGCGTGGGCTGACGCGTTTAGACGAGGTTCTGCGGTACGTACCGGGCGTTGTCGTCACCGGCTCGCAGGTGAGTATCCGCGGTTCGTCGGGTTTTTCCTACGGACTCGGATCGCGCGTGCTCTTGCTGCTCGATAACTTTCCGGTCCTCAGCGCCGACAATGGCGACATGAGCTTCGATGCGCTTCCAATTGCAGACGTCGAGCGAATTGAAATCGTCAAAGGAGCAGGCTCAGCGCTCTACGGCACCAGCGCACTCGGCGGTGTCATCAACGTGCTCACGCGGGAGGAATCGCCCTCGCCGGAGCTTCGCATCCGCGCACTCGGCGGACTGTGGACGCTCCCCCGCTTCGAAACGTGGCGCTACCGGAGCGATCCGCCGCGGCTTGGCGCATTCGATGCAAGCGCCTCCGGAGCATTCGGCCCGCTGCGACTGCTGGCAGCCGGTGGCTATCGGAGCGATGAGTCCTACCGCGACTATAACGACTCCCGGCGATGGTACAGCTTCGGGAAAGTCACCTACGAGCTGAGCAGCGCAGCCCAGCTACGGCTTGTGGCGCAGTACGCTGCCGACGATCGCGCCAATTGGCTCAATTGGCGAAGTCTGACCTATGCGACACTGCCACCACTGACAACCGATACCACCGATCGCATTGATTCCCGCAAGCTGCTGCTCGGACTCGAACAGCGGACGATCTGGAGTCCAGCGCTCTTCACCATCCTCCGCGGGAGCATCTTCCGGACGTGGTACACGAACACCGTCCCACCGGATTCGAGCGGCCACGTCAGCGCTGATGCCACGCAGTATAACGCTGAACTCCAAGCAAGCTACCAAGCAAGCGAGCAGCTCAACGTGACAAGTGGGGCCAATCTTGTGCTCAACGCGGTCGAGTCGCCCTACACGCAGGGACGACGCACGCAGGCGATCGCGAGCGTCTATGCACAAGCCGAGTATCGCATTCAGGAGAATCTGGTCGCAACGCTCGGGGGACGGCTCGATAACGTCAGCACGGAGCCGACTGCCGGACTTCAGCTTAGCCCGAAGCTTGGACTCACGTACCGCATGAGCGAGCAAACATCGCTCCGCGCCTCGATCGGACGCGCCTTCCGGGCTGCTACTGTTACCGAGCGCTACGCCGCACTCCGCTTTGCTGGGTTCATCGTCGGGGTCAATCCATCGCTCCGCTCGGAAGTGGGATGGTCCGCAGAGGTGGGCGTGCTCCACACTGCGGTGCTCGGCGGGCGGGAGTGGACCTTCGATGCAGCAGCATTCGTTGCTCGAATGGACAACCTCATCGAACCGCAGTTTGTGGTGGATACAACGGCTGAGATTCGCTTTGTCAACATCACGCGTGCGTTGCTGCCTGGCGTCGAGATTGCTGTTCGTGGATGGCTCTGGGGCGAGACGATCGGCGTTGAATCGGGCGCAACGCTGATGGCACCGCGTGACTTGGTCGAGCATGCCACGCTCCGTTTCCGGCACAACGTGCAGTGGAACACGCGGCTGATTGTTGCACCGCTTCCCCGGGTTCAGCTGAACGCGGACTATCGGTTCCTCTCGCGCGTCGAGCGGATTGACGAACGCATCGTGCAGTTAGGACTGGTGCCCGATGGCGACGCGCGCGTGCCTATCCATGTGCTCGATCTCCGGTTGCTGTGGGATGTCCCGGTCGCTGTTCCGCTTCGGCTTGCATTCAACGTGCGGAATGCACTCGACTACTACTACACCGAGTACATCGGCAACCTGGGCCCGACGCGGCAGGTTTCGCTTCAAGCCGAGTGGCGGCTGCGCTAAAACTGTTCGAGGAGCCGAAGGTCGTTTTCGTAGAGCAGTCGGATGTCGTCAATGCCGGCAAGGAGCATCGTTACGCGTTCGATTCCAAACCCGAAGGCATAGCCTTGCCAGCGTTCGGGATCTAATCCGCATGCCCGGAGGACGTTCGGATGCACCATCCCGCAGCCGACGATTTCAAGCCAGCCGGAGTATTTGCACACGCGGCAGCCTTTCCCGCTGCAGAGGAAGCACTCGATGTCCATTTCCGCGCTTGGTTCAGTGAAGGGAAAGAACGATGGCCGGAACCGGTAGCGAATGCCGCTGCCGTACATCTGCTCGGCAAAGGCGATCATGGTGCCTTTCAGGTCAGCAAAGCTTGTGTGCTCGTCAATGCAGAGACCTTCGAGCTGGTGGAATTCTGCCAGTGACCGCGCACTGATAGCTTCGTTGCGATAGACGCGTCCCGGCATGATCGCGCGAATCGGCGGCTGCATGGATTCCATCAGCCGAATCTGCACCGGTGATGTGTGCGTGCGGAGCAGGAGTGGTTTGCCGCTCTGATCGGTGCGCTGCAGAAAGAACGTATCCTGCATGTCGCGTGCAGGGTGATCGGGCGGGAAGTTGAGCGCCTCGAAGTTGTGGTAGTCATCCTCGACGTCCGGGCCCTGTGCAACAGCGAATCCCATGCGAACGAAGATCTCCACCATACGGTCGAGCGTTTGGAGGACGGGATGGAGCGATCCGGACGGTAGCGGACGACCAGGGAGCGTTGGGTCGAAGTCTGCACGCGCGCGTTCCTGGCGAAAGCGTTCCGCAAGCGCCGCATACTCTGCTTCGACGGTGCGCCGCAAGTCATTGAGGAGCCGCCCGATGATGGGCTTTTCCTCCTTTGGCACGTGGCGGAGTTGGTCGAGCATCTGGCGAATACGCCCTTTCTGGACGAGGTAGGTCAGCCGAAACTGCTCGAGTGCTTCGGGGGAGTTGATTGCTTCGAGTGCGGCACGTGTTTCCGCACAGAATGCTTCGACGTCCTGGCGTGTCATGGTTGTTCATCGAGGTAGCGTCCGACATCGGTCCGCAAGGAGCGAAGTTCCTGATTCGTTGCACGGATAGTGCCCGTTGCGTCCGTCAGCACGAAGGTGGGGAACCCTTCGACTTCGAATGGCTCAAGCTCCGGTGCGCTTGGCGATGAAACGATAGAAAGCTCGTGCGGAATGCGTTCGAGCACGCGTGCCAGCTCGCCGCTGGGGGTGCCAACGCTTGCGATGAGCAGCCGGAGCGGGCGCTTAGTCGAATCACGCCACTGGGCAAACTCAGCCAGACGCTCTGCGCATGGTTGGCAATCGCCGAGCACAATTGCAATGAGCAGCGGTTGCCCGAGCACGCGTTCGCGGGTGATGGCTGCACCGCGTTGCTTCCCTGGCAAGCGAAAGTCCGGCAGTCTGGCGCCACGCTGAATCCGGCGGTCGGGGTTATAGCGCTCAGCGGTCTTGGCCAGTGGATGCGTCGGGCAGCGTTTGGTCAGAACTGCGTAGAGCATCCGCGCGCGTTCCCGATCGCGAGTGGTAGAGGCAGCAACAAGTTCGGTAAACGCGCAGACAGCGCGGGCGGTTGTATCGGGGTTAGTTTCGATGAGTGCATCGAGGAACTGCCGACGCTCTGCATCGGTGCGGCGAGCGAGCGCTTGGAAGACAAGCTGGGGATCGAGTGCCCACAGCGGCGATGCCGGCGGAATCTCGCGCAATGCCCGACGGTGCAGCTCGTCGGTGCCGTCCCCGGCAGGCAAGGCGAGCGCAAAGAGCAACCAGAACTGCTCTGCCAGCGGTGAACGCGCGGTTGCAAGGCGCGCGACGATTGTATCACGCCAACGCCAAGCGCCCAGCGATGTATGGATCGCGCCAGCATCGCCAGCACTTCCGCCGGTGCGTGCAGCGCGCGCCAGCGCTGCATTGCTCGAATCGGCAAACGCCTGCTGGTATCGGACCAGTGCTTGGTATGCATCGGCGATCTGTTGCCACTCGGCAGATTGGCATTTGATGATCCCAGCATCGCTCCGCCGTGGCAATTCGGCTGGATCGAGTGCGAGGCTATCGGTGCGGAGGATGCCGACGTAATAGCCATCGGGAGCAAGCATGAGGCTATCTCGACTCGACGCGGTGACCACACCGCGCCCTTGACCGCGGATGAGCAGCCGGTAGTGATCGCCAGGGCGGAGGCCGCCGAGCACGTACCCATCCTTGCGTTCCTGGAGCACGGTGCCCTCGGTCGTTGTTGGAAGTGCGCCGCGGTGGCTGAGCAGGACGCTATCGCGCGTTTCGGGGAATGGGAGGGTCGCAAGCTGCACCGTTAGACGCTCGCGGACTGCAGTGGAACCAACCACCACGGGGATATCGATCGAGCGATGGTGTAGCCCTGCAAGACGGACCAGGAAGAGCCCTTCACCGCTGGCACTGAGCGCAAAGCTGCCATCGGGATTTGCGCGTACCTGCACCAATGGCTCCAGCCGTCCTGCGCGGCGAAGTTCGGCGTGTGCGACAGGAAGCGGATTGCCGCGAGCATCAAGAATGCGACCGCTAATCTCGATCTGCTCGGCAGACGCCAATAGCGAGCAAAAGACAAACGCTGCAAGTGCTGCAATCAAACGGTGCATAGTGCTCCTGGAGGAGTGGAATGCCGGATGGGCGGCAAAGATACTGCTGCTGGGCGATGTACCGAGCGCGTGCTGCACATAGGCTTATCGGTGCAGAAGGCACTCGGCGGGTGATCCTCTCGCGGAAGGAGCGTGCAGATGTTCCATCGGCGGCGTTGCCGCTTGGTGCCACGCTGGGTGGTGCTCGGTTCAACACTCGACGTGTGGGCTGTTGTAGTTTCGCTGCCGACAGTCACTACTACGACGGTTGTAATGGAAGCGCTCCTTGCATTTTTGGCTGCGAACATCGAGCTTGTGTACGTGCTCATTCTGTCGGTGATCGTTGGCATCGAGGTAATCTCGAAGGTGCCGTCGGTCCTCCACACGCCGCTGATGTCGGGCGCAAATGCGATCCATGGCGTCGTGCTCATCGGCGCAATCGTCGTGTTTGGGAATACTTCTCCTTCGAATACGGCAGCCATGGTGTTGGGTTTTCTCGCGGTCGTGTTGGGGACGCTCAACGTAGTCGGTGGCTTTGTCGTAACGGACCGAATGTTGGAAATGTTTGCTCATCGCCGTCAGGAGCAGCAATGAATCGGCCGCTGGACTTACGCGATCTGGTCGCGTTGTTGGTGACGCAAGCGCTTGTTGCGTTGGGGGAACTTCCTGATCCTCGGTCAAATCAGCAGCAGATGGATTTGGACGCTGCGCGACTGGCCATTGATCTGCTCGATGTGCTCGAACAGCGCACACGTGCTGCTCGCTCGGACGAAGAGGAGCGCATTCTGCTTGGCTCGCTTGCTGAGCTTCGGTTGGCGTACGTCCGTGTCCGGGATGCAGCAAGTTCGGCGCCACAACCGTCGGAGGGCATGCGCGGATGAACCGAATCGGACTGTACGTGAACCTGGGGAAAACCGACGCGCTCCGCCGCGTGGTGGAAGCAGTCGAGCTGCTGCTCAAGCGCGGTGCGGAGGTCTGCGTCGAGCCGGAAGTCAAAGCACGGATGCTGCCTGCGCTCGCCGAGCAGGTCGAGGCGCTCCCGTTGGAAGAATTCGGACGCTTTGCCGACGTCGTCATGTGTTTTGGGGGCGATGGCACAATGCTCGCGTGCGCACGGAAACTTGCCGAAAGCGATCTGCCGCTGTTGGGAGTCAACTTGGGCAAGCTTGGCTTCCTTGCGGAATTTCCCGCCGATGCGCTCGAGACAACGATTGATGATGTGCTCAGCGGTCGGTACCGCATCGTTGATCGGGCAATGGTCGAGACGACAATCGAGCTGGACGAACGTCCGACCGTGCTCTACGCACTCAACGAATTTGCGCTGGAAAAGCGCGATTCCTCGCGGATGATCACGATCCATGCGTGGGTGGACGAGCATTACATCGCACGCTATCGCGCCGATGGATTGCTCGTGACCACACCGACCGGTTCGACGGCGTATGCGCTCTCGTGCGGCGGACCAATTGTGGCACCATCAGCGCCGGTGCTTTGCATCGTGCCGATTTGCCCGCACATGCTCACCCTCCGACCACTCGTCATCGGCGATAGCGCAGAGGTCACGCTCCTGCTCGATGCCGAAAGCCATGCAGCTTCCCTCGTTGCCGATGGGCAGTATGTTGCTCCCTTCGAGCCGGGGATGCGGTGTACCCTTCGCCGCTCCTCGCAGACGGCGCGTCTGATCAAGCGCTCCGACACGACGTACTTCGACGTTCTCCGGCAGAAGTTGCTCTGGAGCGCGGATGCAACGATCCCTCGCACGCGCTAAGCATCAGCGCGCGTTACTGACACACGACCACGGACCACTGGGAGGGGTCGCTTATGCTCGCAGCCAGCGATTGGACCTGTTCGAGTGTTGTGTTTTCGATTGACTCGATGCCGGCCTCGATTGGTTCGAGCCTTTTTTCCTCGAGCACCATTCGGGCAAGCGCATGCATGCGGGCCGAGAGGCTTTCGGTGCTCATCACCAGAGAAGCGCGCAACTGTTGCTGGGCACGGCGGAATTCTGCTGCTGTCGGTGCTGCCGTGCCGAGTCGCGCGATTTCGTCGGTGATTGCGTCGAGTGTTGCACTGACGCGGTTTGGGTGGGTGCCAGCGTAGATGGTTAGCTCGCCGCAATCGCTCCACAGCTGGAGCGTGGAATACACGTTGTATGCTAACGCACGCTGTTCACGCACACGGCGGTAGAGACGGCAGCTGCTGCTATCGCCCCAGAGGACGTTGAGCACCGCCAACGCATGACGGCTCGGATGCTGCGCACCAGCGACGCGGATTCCGAGCGCACAATGTGCCTGCTGGAATGTGCGGGCAAGAATCCGCCGCTGCGGAGAACGGCGTCGGGGCGGCGTAGAGCTCATTGGACGAATGCCGGAGGGTACGCTCCACCGTTCAAGTGCGCGCTCGACGATCTCGACCAGTGCATGATGCTCGATTGGTCCGCTGGCGATGACTGCACAGCGCGAGCCAACGTACCAGGTGCGATGGAAGGCTTCGAGATCGCTGGTCGTAATCTGAGCGACGCTGTCGAGCGTTCCTGCGATTGGGTGTGCCAGTGGGTGCGAGCCAAAGAGCAGCTCATCGAGTGCATCGCAGACGACCTCTTCAGGGTCATCTTCGTAGGAGCGGATCTCTTCAGCGATGATGGCACGCTCTTTTTCGACGTCGCGCGGAGTGAAGGCTGGTGCAAAGACCAGCTCGAAGAGGATGTCCGTCAGTTGCTCAAGATGCTCTGCCAGGCCGCGGACGTCGTAGCACGTTAGTTCTTTCGAGGTCGAAGCATTTAGGTATGCGCCGAGCTCTTCGACCCGCCGGGAGCGAGCCATCCCGCTGGTCCGCCGGGAGCGGCGAAAGAGGACGTGCTCGAGCATGTGCGCAATCCCAGCGCTTGTATCGTGACGGCTGCCACACTCAACCCAGACGCCAAGTGCGACTGTCCGTGCATAGGGAACGGTATCGGTGATGACGCGCAGTCCTGAGGGAAGCTCAGTACACGCTGGCGTTACCAGCGACGATGGACGATAGGTCGAATCGAGGAGACGTTTGCGCATGGTCTGTGGTTCATAAGGGATGCTGCAGGTGCTGCGAATTTGCAGAAAGCGGTACTCGACGCTGTGCGGCTCAATTGGCCAATCGCTGCCTGGGTGCATCCAAGAGGTGGGAGCGTGTGTTGTATTTTTGCAGCGCGATTCCGGCGTAGCTCAGTTGGTTAGAGCATCTGACTGTTAATCAGAGGGTCGCAGGTTCAAGTCCTGCCGCCGGAGCTAACTACGCCAAGGGCTGTTCCAGCTTGTGCAAGGATTTGGGCGGCGATTTGGTTGGGGCTGTAGCCGCCAGGCAAGCGGACGAGCGGTTTTCCGTATTCCTTGCAAATCGGTGCAATCTCTCCGTAGCTATGGCTCGACCATCGAATTGCCAGCAGCACAACTGCGATCTCAGGGCGTTTCAGGTATGGCAGAAACTCATCGAGTGACTGGTGCGGACGGGTTGAGACCCATTCGAGCTTGGCAAGTCCGAATGCAGTTTCGATTGCAGCACGGCTTCGCGGACGTTCATCGCCGCCAAGGAGCAGAATGGATTTGCCGTGGAGAGCGGTGTGGACAACCTGGACTTCTGGCGTTGGGGGAGGCTCCTCGAACGCATCCGGCGTTGCGGATTCTTGCCGAGCAAGGTAACGGTCAATTTCCCGCAGGACGAGCTGCACTGACTGCGAGAGAAATTCATCGCTGGTGGGAAAATCCTCGATGATGGGCAAGAGTGCGCTGCGCAACTCGACGTTACTTGGGGGAACACCTAACTCGATGAGTGCTTCGATCTGCTCGCGAATTTTCCGCCAGTGATGTTCAGGTTCGATGCTCTGGCGAAGAATGTGCCCAACGTGATATCGGAGGGTGCGCAGCCGCTGTTTGGCAACCGGTGATGTCGGCGTACGTCTGGGCTGAGCATCGGTGCGTTCGGGGAGCTCTACGTCAAGCGCTGGCACTGCGTGCTGGATTTCTATCCGCAAACGGTCAAATTCAGTGATAAGCTCGGCTACGCGGGTATAATCTGCTGGATCGCTTCGCCTCATGTGGCGCGAGATGAACTTTTGGTAGGTTTTCGTGTACCACTTAAGCCACCCAAAGATGGTGGTTTGGTCGGGATCGGGGTAATCGGCAGGATCTTGGCCGGCCTCATCCAACGCATGGTAGAGCGCGGACTGTACGGTTGCTGTAAGTTCGAGCAGCCGGTCTGCCCACGCTGGGCGTTGGTGAACCTTGGGGATGAATGGGACAAGCTCAGCAACGTCGGCGAGCGCATCGTAGCAATCGGCGATGTAGTCGAGCATTGCTGGGGTGCCTTGGTAGTTGAGCATCCATAGGTAGCAGAACGGCAATGCTTTTGCCCGCGCAATCGCGCTTCGGCGGTAGGGAGATTCTGCGTCCGGTGGAATTTCGCCACGGAGACGGTCGGCACACCAGCGGGCAACTTCTGCTTTGAGTCGCGAGCGTGTGCTGATCAGCTCAGGATCGAAGGGAGGCTCTTGTTCATCGAATCCATTCCTCAGGATGAGTGAAGAGGATAGCTTCTGTGCAAGGGCTGCTTCGTGTGCATGCCCGCCATGGTAATGCTCGACTAAGCGCTGGATATCCTCGTCAGGAATGGGGGGTGAATCAGCTTGTTGTTGGCTGCTATTGTGCGGTGATGCTTCAGCGGTAGCGTTGTCAGCAGATGGTGGTGCAGTTTCCTTCTCCCGTGCAGGGCGGAGAATTTCCTCGCCTAACGCAACGAGCAATTCCAGTGTGTTCCGGAATGTTGGGTTTTGTTCTGCTTCGATCTGAAGCTGAGCAATAAGCTGCTCCAACGTACGCATAGAAAAACCGACGAATACGATGACAGTACGTATGCGCGACAAAGAAATTCACACCCCGCCGCTACTGCTGTTGTGTGGTTGCGGCGGGGAAATTTTGCTCGATGTGCAGACGAATCTTACGCCTGTTTCCGCTCGTCGAGGCTCAGCGGGCCTGCGCCGTGATATGCAATGAGCAGCGCGCCGCCGAGCAACGCCAAATTTTTGAGGAACATGGACATTTGGATGCTCTGCTGCATCGGGTCGGTGACCGCCCAGAATGCATGCATCGTGAACGTCACAGGCACCAGAAAGAGCACCAGCAGCCATGCACCGAGCTTGGCGCGATACCCCAGGATGATGCTCAGCGCACCAAGGATTTCAAGAATTCCGCTCAGCGGCACAAGGACCGATGCTGCAGGGACGCCGTGTGCTTCGGCAAACTGGACTCCTTGTGCGGAAAAGTGTACGGTCAAGCCGCTCATCAGAAAGATGAGGCTGTAGAGAATCCGCCCGACAAGTGGCACGTACCGCATGGCAAACCTCCACATAGTTAGTAGTACCCAGCCCTCCAATGGAGTGGCAACACAAACTTACGTATCTTTGCCTGCGGTAACCAACATGAGAGAAGTTTCTATGCGCTCTCTCATTGCATCGGTGGCAGCCGCAGTAGCAGCAGCGCTCCTTTCGTGCTCCTCAGATCCTTCCCCTGTACCTTCAGCGGAGAATCATCCTCCCGTTATTGACAGTGTCGTCGTCGGTGGAGCTGCTATTGTTGGTCAACCGGTAACGGTTACCTGTTACGCACGTGATCCCGATGGGGACGAGCTGCAATACTTTTGGCGCGCCAGCGATGGTGATATTCTAGGCTCCGGTGCGCAGGTGACGTTCCTTCCCGCACCCTGCTGCAGCGGTTTGAATGCTACACTGGAAGTTACCGTCCGCGATCGTCGTGGCGGCCAGACCCAACGGCTCATCACCGTTTTTGTCCTCTGACGATGCGCCTGGTGCTCCTGGCTGTGTTGAGTACACTCGCTGCGTGTGGTGCGCTCTACAGTCAGAGCTGTTGCGGTGGGACGGGGACGTTCCTCGGCGGCACTGAACGGGGTGCTCTGCCTGCAGGAACGATGACCGCGGCTGCGGTCTATGCATACACTGCGATGGATCGCACGCTCAACGGAAGTCAGGCGGTTGCCGATCCGTACCAACGCCGTGCATGGGCGCATTCGCTCAATCTCGAACTGGAGCTTTCCCCGCTTCGCCAGTGGAGCGTTCTCGTGGTACTTCCCTTGACAGACAAAGCGCGCTGGGTCTCTGCGAGTGGGACGGCATACCGCTACCACGCTGCGGGCTTGAGCGATGCCTTCGGTATTGTCAAATACACCGTGGTGCCACCTTCTCCACTTACGTCGTGGACTGTTGCGCTCGGCATTGGAGCGAAAGCTCCAACGGGTGACTACCGACGCTCCGACGGCGGTATCGAGTTGCCGCTCGACGTACAGCCCGGCACCAGCACATGGGATGTGCTCGCGTGGCTTTTGGGGTGTTATCGTGCTGAAACTCCCGCACTGATGACCACGCTATCAGTGTTATTTCGTCAGCCAGGCGCCAACATCAACGGGCGCACGATGGGCACCGACCTGCAAGCACTGGTAGCCCTCAGCCCGACAGAGTGGGAATTGCCGATTCTCCCCGTCTTACTGAGCCGATGGCGGTGGACCGGTCCCGACCGTATCGGCGACCGCACGCTAACGGCAACGGGAACGTTCCGCGTCGAGCTGCTCCCTGCAGTTGCACTGACGCTGTGGGAGCCGTTCATCGTTCGAATTGGCGTGCAACTGCCACTGTATGAGCACACCAACGGCATCCAGCTTGTCCCGAGCTGGGGCATGTTCGGCGAGCTTCGCACGACGATTTCCCTCTGGTAAATGCTCCACGGAACAGAACAGCTTTTTCATGCGCTCCTCGAACAGCAAGGTGTCGAGCCAACAGCCATTGCATGGCTGTGGCAGCGGGGAACGCCGCGTTCGATCCGGCGCGGTCACGTGCTCTTCGAGGAGGGTGCCATCGCCTTCCGGTCTGGCATTGTGGTCAGTGGAAGCGCAAAGCTTGTCCGTATCAGCGCAAGTGGTCGGGAGTCCATCAGTCGCTTGCTTACCCGCGGGAAATGGTATGGCCTGGCTGGATTGCTCGACCGTGATCGCATCTACCCTGCTACCGCCATTGCGCTCGAAGAGATGCACACAGTCGAGTGGAGTCCGGATGTCCTCGCCGATGCACTCTTGCAACATCCCTCGTTGGCATTTGCGCTGATCTGTGGACTTATTCGGACGCTCCACAGTGCCCACGAACGGCTCCATCAAATCGCCACGCAAGAGGTCGAGCATCGTCTTGCGTATGTACTCCTCCGGCTGGCAACGGACATTGGTATTCCCAGCGACGAGGGTATCCGGATTGAACACGGACTCCGACGAGAAGATATCGCTGAGCTTGTTGGGACGACAGTCTATACCGTGAGCCGTATCCTCCGCCAGTGGGTCCGGAATGGTTGGCTTGGCCTTGGCAGAAAAACGATCGTCCTCTATCGCACCGAGCCACTCGAACAGTTGGGCGGAGAGTCGTTGCACTAACGTTGCGGTGGAGCAAGGTTTCACTGCCCAGCAGCGCACGAGATTCGCACAGAGTGGTAGTCATCATCGAATGAATTCCCTGATGGCATCTGACAACGAAGCGAATCTCCTCCCCACACCCGACCAAATTGAATCAGCACTTGAAGGTGTTCTCGATCCTGAGTTGGGGGTCAACATTGTCGCACTCGGTTTGATCTATGGCATCGAGGTTAGTCCGGAGGGCATCGTGCAACTTCGGATGACGATGACGACGCCAGCATGTCCACTGCGGACGTACCTGGCTCGCCAGATTGCGATGCAGCTATCTCGCATAGGTGGGATCACCGGTCTCCGCATCGAGTGGGTATGGGATCCGCCGTGGACACCGGAGAAGATGCGCCCTACTGCACGCCAGCAGTTGGGCTTTCCCGCTTGATTGTTTCACCATCGTACCTTATTGCAATGGCTACACCACTGGATGCATTCCGTCAGCACCACCGATCGTTGCTCGAGCGACTCGATGCTGCAGCAGAGCAGCTCAAGAGTGATCCTGGTGGGGCTGTAGCACTGGAGCTGGACCGTATGTTGACAGTTGAGCTCCTCGACCATGCTCACGGCGAGGAAGCAGTGCTCTACGCTGCAGTCGAGCCTCTCCTGGCAGTTGCCGGTCGTGCGACGGCGACCATGCGTATTGACCATGAGTACATCGAGCGTGCGGTCCAGCAGATCACCCAGACCATCCGATCACTCGGCTGCGCTCCTGAGAAGCAGGAACAGCTCGCCGAGCGGCTCAGACAGCAGCTCGATGCACTGCGGACAATCCTTGCGCTCCACATCGAAAAGGAAGAACGGGTGTACCTACCGTTGCTTGAGGAGCATCTTTCCATTGAGCAGCAACAGATGCTCCTTGAGCGCGTTCATTCGCACCCACGACCGCAGCCACCAGCTGCTGCGGAACGCGAGCTCGATGTGCGCGCAATTCCGCCTGCGCAGCGTCACCCGCTGATCTTTGCAACATTCGACCAGCTCCCCAACGGTGGCTGGTTCGTGCTGGTGAACGATCACGATCCGAAGCCGCTCTACTACCAGTTCCAATTCGAGCGAAGCGGGCAACTCGATTGGGAGTACCTCGAGTCGGGGCCGGAGGTCTGGCGAGTACGTATCACCAAGCGCTCGGAAGGCTAACCGCTGTGTACACGGCATACCTTGCTGCAGTCGCGCTGCACATTCTTGCGGCGATGCTCTGGGTCGGTGGGATGCTCTTTTTGGTGCTCGTGGTGCTGCCCGCAGTGCGACATCCCGAGCTCCAGCCCCACCGACAGCGCATTATCGAGCAAACGGGTATCTTCTTTCGCCGCGCAGGATGGATCGCGCTGGGTGTGCTTATCGTGACAGGGACGTTCAATGTCCTCTACCGCTGGACGAGCTGGGACGCGGTCGTGGACGGCAGTTTTTGGCAAACGCCAGCGGGTGCACTGTTAGGCTGGAAGCTCGTGCTGTTCCTTGCGATGCTCGCAGTCCATGCGGTGCATGATTTTTGGCTTGGTCCACGCGCGATGGATGCAACGCTCCCGAGCCAACTGCTGCGGGCTCAAACCGTTCGTCGTGCAGCGTCGTGGGTGGGGCGGGTGGTGCTATTGCTGAGTATTGTGATCGTCGTGCTCGCTGTACTGTTCGTACGTGGCTGTTGAGCACCATGAAATGGAGACGGCTCCCGCTTGGTATCGTTGGCGCCGCTGCGCTTGGTGCCGGACTGTGGGGTGGGCTCATCCGCATTGGGTGGAGCTGGTCAGTTCCGTCGCCGGCATGGATTGCCTGGCACGGTCCATTGATGGTCTGCGGGTTCTTAGGGACGCTCATTGGGTTGGAACGTGCCGTTGCGCTTGGGAAGCGATGGGGATATGCCGCGCCGATCTTCTCGGCACTGGGTGCAGCAGCATTGCTGCTGTCAGCTCGAGCAGCTCCGTTCCTGTTCAGCGCGGCAAGCTTGGCATTCCTTGCCGTTACTACTGCGTTTTTGCAGCGCCAGCGGGCAGACTTTTTGGTTGCGGGGATGCTGGGTGCTGCTGCGTGGGTTGCCGGTAACCTGCGGTGGGCACTCGACGGTACTATCGTCGAAGCAGTTCCTTCGTGGATGGCATTCCTTGTGCTCACAATTGCTGCTGAGCGGTTGGAACTTTCCCGGCTGGTCCAGCACTCGCGGTTTGCACACCGTGCCTTTGGTGGAATTACGCTCGTGTGGTTCGTAGTTGCGGTGTTGCCGCTGGCGGCTGCAGAGCCAGTTTGTGCCATCGCGCTTGGAGCAACCGCAGTGTGGTTGTGGCGGTACGACATCGCCCGCTGGACAGTGCGGTCCCACGGTCTTGCTCGCTATGCAGCGCTGGCGCTTCTGGGTGGATACGCGTGGTTAGCTGTTGCGGCAGCTGGGTTGATTGCTGCAGCTCCAGGCATGGTCGGTCTGCATTACGATGCAATCCTGCATGCAGTGTTCGTTGGGTTTGTGTTCAGCATGATTTTTGCCCATGCCCCCATTATTTTGCCTGCGGTGCTCGGGGTACAGGTGGACTACCATGCCGCACTCTCTGTGCCACTCGTGGTACTCCACAGTGGCGTAATCCTCCGCCTTCTCGGCGATTGGTTGCCGCAGGCAGCACTGCGCCGGTGGGGTGGGCTTACCTCAGCGATTGCGATCGTTCTCTACGTCGCGATTGCTGGAGCATCGCGCTTGAGAGCGACAAGCAAGAGAATGCCTCCCACCGCGTAGTTGCTGCTACTGCGATGCCGCTGAACGAAAGCGCTGTGCCATCAGATTGAGCGCACTTCCAGCCCAGAACCATTCGAGTTGATGTGCATTCATCGAATGCCGCACGAGAATGCGATGCTCGCTTCCATCGGGTTTGCGAACGAGCATTTCGAGCGGCTCGCCTGGTCGAAGTTGCTCGATGTCGAGCGTAAAGCGATCATCTTCGCCGATGAGGTCATAGTCGGCAGGATTATCGAATACCAGCGGCAGCATCCCTTGCTTTTTGAGGTTCGTCTCGTGGATGCGGGCGAACGATTTGACCAAAATCACCTTCCCGCCCAAGTACCGCGGTTCCATCGCGGCGTGCTCACGCGATGAACCTTCGCCGTAGTTTTCTTCGCCGACAACGATCCACGACACCCCGCGTGCCTTGTAATCCCGTGCAACCTTGGGCACTTCATCGTACTGGCCGGTGAACACGTTCTTTGCTGAGTTGAGCTTGCCGTTGAATGCGTTGGTTGCGCCCGTGAACATGTTGTTCGAAATGTTATCCAGATGCCCGCGGAAGCGGAGCCATGGCCCCGCTGGCGAGATGTGATCAGTTGTGCATTTCCCCTTGACCTTGAGCAGGAGTACCATATCGCGGAATTCTTCCTTCCGTGGTGGTGGGAAGGGTTCGAGTTTCTGTAGCCGCTGCGAATCGGGTTTGATGATCACTTCGATGTGCGAACCGTCTTCGGCGGGGGGGACGTAGCCTTCGGGATCCGGCACGAATCCACGGGCTGGAAGTTCTTCTCCTCGCGGTGGATTGAGCACCGAACCATTGATCGGCTGCTTGGTAAAATCTATCCGCAGATCGCCTGCTAAGGCAAAACCCAGCACTGTTTCGGGCGACGCAACGAATGCGTGCGTGTCGGGGTTGCCATCGTTCCGACCGCTGAAGTTGCGGTTGAAGGAGGTGATGATCGAGTTCTTGTCGCCTTTTTTGACGTCGTGCCGCTTCCACTGTCCGATACACGGACCGCACGCGTTCGCGAGGACGGTTGCACCGATTGCTTCGAGTTTTTCGAGGATCCCATCACGCTCCATCGTAGCACGGATTTGCTCCGAGCCAGGGGTAATCGTAAGCTTACACTTAGCTTTGAGTCCGTGTTTGGCTGCGTACTCGGCAATTTCAGCTACGCGCGTCATGTCCTCGTAGGAGGAGTTTGTGCACGAACCGATGAGTGCGACCCGGAGATCAGCAGACCAGCCGTTTTTCTCGACCTCCTTGACGAACTCGCTGATCGGCATTGCACGGTCGGGCGTGAAGGGTCCGTTGATGTGCGGTTCGAGTGTGGAAAGATCAATCTCGATGATGCGATCGAAGTACTTCTCCGGATTGCGTTCGACGTCGTCATCGTGGCGAAGGTATTCCGCCAGTGGGCGTGCTGCATCGGCAACGTCAGAACGGCCGGTCGCACGCAGGTAGCGATCCATTGCGTCGTCGTAAGGAAAGATCGAAGTGGTTGCGCCAACTTCAGCGCCCATGTTGCAAATGGTTGCTTTGCCCGTCGCGCTGATGGTTGCGCAGCCATCGCCGAAGTACTCGATGATCGCACCTGTTCCACCTTTGACCGTCAGAATGCCGGCGAGCTTCAAGATGACGTCTTTCGGTGCAGTCCAGCCATTCATCTTGCCCGTTAGTCGTACGCCGATGTGCTTGGGCATCAGCAATTCCCACGGCATGCCGGCCATCACGTCCACGGCATCGGCACCGCCGACGCCGATTGCCACCATTCCTAAGCCACCAGCGTTTGGTGTATGCGAGTCGGTGCCGATCATCATGCCACCGGGGAAGGCATAGTTTTCGAGCACGACTTGGTGAATAATTCCCGCGCCCGGTTTCCAGAACCCAATGCCGTACTTTTTCGAAACGGAAGCCAGGAATTGGAACACCTCGTCGTTTTCGATGAGGGCGGTTTGGAGGTCCTCTTTTGCACCGCGTTCTGCGCGGATGAGGTGGTCGCAGTGCACTGTGGTCGGCACGGCAACCTTCGGGATACCCGCGCTCATGAATTGCAGCAGTGCCATCTGAGCCGTTGCATCTTGCATTGCGACGCGGTCGGGGTAGAACTCGACGTAGTCTTTCCCGCGCACTGGTGGCGTGGATGGCAATTCTGCCATGTGTGCGTAGAGGATTTTTTCCGCAAGTGTCATCGGCCGACCGACGATACGACGTGCTGCGGCGATGCGCTCTGGCAATCGCGCGTAAACGCGGCGGATCATGTCGAAATCAAATGCCATCGGGCTCTCCTTCGGTTAGAGTGTGGAACAGAGGATGTGCACCGCACAAGACGGAATGAGGCAGTGGAAATTGCCTGCTCTGCGCTGCGTGGGCGATGATTATTTTTCGCCTGGCAGTGAGCATTGACTTGGTAGGCGTGCACTGCTGGTAACCATCCGTTCAACGTCCTGCAGGAACCATGGAGTTTGCCTTCGAGACGCAGCAGCTGATCAACTTCGCGCTGGCACTGGCGCTGGGATTGCTCATGGGTATGGAGCGTGAGGTATCCAAGCGTGTCCATCATACGGCAATTGGTGGCATACGGACCTTTCCCTTGAGCTGCGTGATCGGATACATCGCAGGGCTGCTCAGCACGCAGTTCGGTGGAATCATTGCCGGTGCAGGAATCGTTGCAATCGCGGGCATCGCAGTTGCTGCGGGCATCAGTGGAAAGACACGTGGCATTACAACCGAGCTGGCGCTGGTCCTTGCCGGTGTCGTCGGTGTTGCGCTTGGTGCGGGCCATACAGTGCCGGCATTGCTCGGTGCAGTAGTTGGAACGGTGCTTCTATCGCAGAAGGTACAGCTCCATCGGTGGGTCGAGACGCTTACACCCACCGATGTTCGCGCAATTGTGACGTTCGCGGTTGTGGCAGCGGTGGTACTACCATTGCTGCCGGATATGCCGCTTGGGCCAAACGGTGTGCTCAACCCCCGGCGGATATGGATGGTGGTGGCGCTCGTGACCGCGATCAACGTTGCAGGCTACGTTGCTACAAAGTACCTCCACGCGCGACATAGCATTGTGCTGAGCGCAATCGTCGGGAGTTTGGTTTCTTCGACGGCGGTGACGTGGTCCTTTGCGTCGCAGAGTCGGGGAAATCCTCGAACGGTGCAGTTCTACGGCATCGGGATCGCCTTGGCTTCGTGCGTGATGTTCATTCGCGTTGGTTTTTTTACAGCCGTCTTCCATCGGGCATTTTTAGCACAACTATTCCCTGTCTTGCTGGCAAGTGCGGCAGCAGGCTTGGGTGCGTTGTGGCTTACAGTGCGGAGGATGACATCGCTCTCGCCAGAGGATGATGCACCATTGCCTGCATCACCAGGGAATCCTGCGCAGCTCCGCTCTGCGCTCGCGTTCGGTGGGTTCTATGCTGGGATTGCGTCGCTTGGAGCAATCCTCAACGATGCGTTTGGCAGGAGCGGGCTTTTGGTTCTCGGAGCAATAAGCGGCTTAGCTGATTTGGATGCGATCACCATTGCAATGAGCAGCAGCACGGCCGCAGGTAGCGTGACACTTGCCGTGGCCGAAAGTGTCATCGTTGCAGCAATGCTCACCAACACGCTTGTCAAGATTGGGATTGCAGTGATGCGTGGGGAGCGTGCAGTGCGGCGCATTGTAGCGCTCTCACTTGGCGCATCGGCTGTGGTGCTGGCGGTGTGGTCGCTCCGTAGCTTTGTGGGGTTCTAACTACATCGGCAGCGAGCGATGCTTGGGTTCGTCGCATGGATTGGCCGCGTAACACTTTCCTTCTTCGAACAGCTCGGCAGTATTCTTTTGCTTCTGTGGCGCATTGTACGCTACATCCCGCGTGCTGGACGTGACCGGCATTTGGTTGTAGCGCAGATGGCGCTCGTTGGTGCTGATTCACTACCGCTGGTGATGCTGATCGGCTCGTTTACCGGCGCAATCGCTGCACTCCAGGCGACGAACCTCTTTGCGAAGTTCAATCTCATTGGGATTGCGCGGCCGTACATCGGTGGTTCGATTGCAACCGTTGTTTTCACTGAGCTAACGCCCGTACTGACCGCGCTGGTGATTGCCGGGCGCGTCGGTGGTGCAATTGCAGCGCAGATCGGGACGATGGCAGTTTCAGAGCAACTGGATGCTCTAGAGATGATGGCAATTGACCGGGATCGCTACCTGGGGATGCCGCGCGTGCTCGCAGCGCTGACGATGATGCCGGTGCTGGCGGTGTTTTCGAACGTTGTGGCTCTGGTTGGAGCCTACGTGCTGACAGCGCTCAAGTTCGAGTTTTCGGCTGCGATGTTCTTCGATTCGATCGTGCGGTTTTTCCGCACCAGTGAGGTAGTCATCGGGCTTGTCAAATCGTTTGTGTTCGGGGGAACAACGGCACTGATAGGATGCTGGGTTGGCATGCAGACAAGTGGGGGTGCAGAAGGGGTTGGCTCGAGCACGGTGCGGGCGTTTACGATTTCCGCAGCAGCAATTCTGGTGCTCGATGCGTTGTTTGGCTACGTTGTGTAACGTTCGAGTTAAACCACTCAGCTAGTGCGTGCGTCGAAGAGCAGCGCTGTAACCGTACATGCTGGCGCTGTTTATTGCAGGAGCTGGTTATGTGCCGCACTGCGGCAGAGTATAGCCAAGCCAGCAAGGTTGAACGATTCTCCGGAGCTTGTCCATGAGTGCACTCGATCGTTACACAGGTCCGTGGGATGCGCGGCGAGCGGGACATTTGTTGCGGCGAACAACGTTCCTCAGTTCAAAACGATTTGTTGAGCAGCTCGTCCAGCGTGGCCTGGATGGAGCCGTCGAGGAACTGCTTGCCGATCGTCCTGTGCCAGATCCACCACTCGACCCAGCGACAGGGCAGACGTGGGTCAACAGTACAACTCCAATGCAGGGGGATGCGCAGTATCGCCTTGCAGTGAAGGGTTGGTGGCTTGAGCAAATGCTCCGTACCGATCGAATTTCCATTATCGAGAAGTTGACACTCCTGTGGCACAACTACTTTGCGACAGAAGCGGACACAATCGCGGACTCCCGCTATCAATATCACCACAACCAAAAGCTGCGACGATACGCGCTGGGCAACCTCAAAGAGTTGACCTACCAGGTGACAATTGATCCGGGAATGCTGCGGTATCTCAACGGGGATCAGAACACCGCGCAAAAACCAAACGAAAACTATGCGCGGGAACTTCAAGAGCTTTTTACCATTGGCAAAGGTCCTGAGCGTGCACCCGGCGATTACACGAACTACACCGAGCATGATGTCCAGCAAGCAGCACGCGTTCTGACGGGGTGGCGTGTGCAGCGCATCGGTGACCCGAGCACGAGCATTTTCAATCCGACTCTGCACGATAAAGGGGACAAGCAATTTTCCGCTGCATATGGCAACACTGTCATTCGTGGCAGGAGTGGGGCAACTGCAGGACAGGAAGAGCTATCGGACTTGCTGGAGATGATTTTTTCGCAGGAGGAAACAGCGCGGTTCTTTGTGCGCAAGATCTATCGCTGGTTTGTGTTCTATCAGATTGACCAGCAGACCGAACGTGAAGTCATCGAGCCGCTTGCAGTGCTGCTGCGACAGTCGAACTTCGAGATCAAGCCTGTGCTGGAAGTGCTCTTGAAAAGCCAGCACTTCTACGACGACCAGAACATCGGCGCAATGATCAAAAGTCCGCTCGATTTCCTCTGCATGCTGTTTACGACAGCGGGCTTTCCACTTCCGACCGACCAGCAAAGCAAAACGCAACTGCTCAACGCACTCGTTGGGATTGCAGCAGCCCTCCAGCAAAATCCGATGGATCCCCCAAGCGTCGCAGGCTGGCCTGCCTACTACCAAACACCAGACTACTACCGGCTCTGGATCAATAGTGCCACACTCCCGACGCGCTACAGTGTGACCGATGGAATCATTTTCGGAAGCCGACTACTGCCGCGGCAGTACATACTCGACGTTCTGGCATATGCCGAACAAGTGAGCAGCAATCCAGGTGACTACGCCCAACTCATTCGGGACCTTGAGCAAGAACTGCTGCCTGCCTACCCCCTCACCGACCAGCAGCGGGACGACTTAGCGCGCAATGTACTGATGGCAGGGGGTCAGGTGTACGAATGGGCACAGATCTGGGCAGCCTATAAAGCTAACCCTACTGACCCCTCCGCGCGCGGTGCGGCCAAGCAACGTCTGCAAAACCTTCTCCGCTCGATGTTCCGACTTGCAGAATTCCAGTTGATGTAACACCTTCGGACCGATGACCGATGAAACGCCGTGATTTCCTGAAAGCTGCTTCCCCCTTGATTACTCTTCCGTTGGTGCTCGGAGGGTTCCCAATTCGGGCAGTCGGAAGGTCGCGCGTGTTGGATGCGTTATGGCAAGCGCTCAGCAGCACTGATCGAGTGCTGGTGCTCATTCAGCTCAACGGTGGCAACGATGGGATCAACACCGTCGTGCCGCTCGACCAGCTGAGCACGTATTACCAGGTCCGGCCGCAGATTGCGCTACCAGAGTCGAAATTGCTGCCAATCAGCGATAGCACAGCCCTACACCCTGCAATGGGTGCACTCCAGCGGATGTACAACGATGGCTTGGTTGCAATCATCCAAGGAGTGACGTATCCGAACACGAACCTTTCTCACTTCCGCTCGACAGACATTTGGATGACTGCCTCCGATGCGGATCAATACCTGACCACTGGGTGGCTGGGGCGGTACCTTGATACGCTCTATCCGAACTACCCCAACGGCTATCCCAACGACAACGCTCCTGATCCACCTGCTGTGCAAATTGGTGCCGTGCTCGCCTTGGCATTGCAGGGGCCGCTTGCCTCGATGGGCTTAGCACTCCAGGATCCGCAGACATTCTACGACATCATCAATGGCACCCAGAGCAGCGCTGGCGGGAGCATTCCTGATACTCGCCCCGGCCATGAGTTAGCCTATCTTCGTCAGGTGGAGCTGAAGTCCCAACAATATTCATCCAGCATCAAGACCGCCGCTGACCGTGCGCAGAACAAGGCGACGTATCCATCGAACAACACGCTTGCTGACCAGCTCAAAATTGTTGCTCGCCTCATTGCCGGCGGTTTGCAAACACGTGTGTACATGGTTTCACTCGGTGGGTTCGATACCCATGCTGCACAAGTTGATACGACCGACACCACCCAAGGCATTCACGCTACGTTGCTCGGGAGGCTTTCGGATGCGGTCGCAGCGTTCTACGATGACCTACGCCAGTTGGGCGTTGCTGATCGCGTGGTGGCCATGACATTTTCTGAATTCGGTCGGCGTGTTGCATCGAACGCCAGCAACGGTACTGACCATGGAACTGCAGCGCCGATGTTTGTGTTCGGCCCGCAAGTTATTCCAGGGATTCGTGGAGCAAATCCGAGCTTGAGCGACCTCGATAACAACGGCAATCTCCGCATGCAGTATGATTTCCGCCAAGTGTACGCCTCGATTTTAGCCCAGTGGTATGGAGTTGAGAGTTCAACGCTCCAAGCAGTGATGCTCAAAAATTTTGAGACCATCCCCATCATTCGCAACTCGACAACCAGCGTCGGTGAGTCTTCCCCTTCACACGCTGATCAGTTAGTGTGTTCCCCTAATCCCGTTGCGCACGGGCAGCAACTTTGCTTGGAGTTCGTGCTTCCCGTCCCAAGCGAAGTGACCGCCCAATTTTATGATGCTGGAGGGCGTCTGCTGGGAACTACAGGCGTCGGGTACTTGGAGGCAGGTCCCCATCGGTGCAGTGTGGCAGTCCCTACATGCGCAGCGGGGGTGCTGTACTGTCACCTTCGTGCAGGTGGACGTACACTCCGCGCCGAGGTCGTCGTGCGATAACGTGCTATTGTCGTTGCTGGAGGCGATACTCTTCGAGCAGATGCGCCGCTTCCATGTAGAGAGCGGAGGGAACGTACACTTTCGCAATTGCCAGACTGCCCACGGTGAGTGCGCGCGAAGAATCTACCTGCGGCACGACCACTGCCTCGATTCCATGCGAGCGAAGGTACCCGACGACAATCTCAGCCTCCCAGAGCGTGTTCGTCGTGTAGAGGAGCACCCAGGGCGTTCGATCGTTTTCACTTGGTGGGCACATGGCTGCTCTTTCGGTGTGGGAGCTGGCGGAGCGCAAACTCCTCGACTGCACGGCAGAGCCGGACAACATCCATGAACGAGGTGTAGAGCGGCGCCGGTGCGATGCGGATAACGTCCGGCTTGCGTACATCAACGACGATCCCGCGTGCCAACAGGTACTCGTACATCGCGTTGCACGAGGCTGCAAGTCGTACCGATAGCTGTGCTCCCCGCTCCTTGGAGGAAGGCGGTGTAACGATCGCAAGACCAAGCTCCGGATAGGTTCGTCCCAGTTCGATAAGCAGCTCTTCTAAAAAGCCGGTCAGGTGTATGCTCTTCTGGCGGAGGCGCTCCATCGTCGCACGGTGAAACTGCTCGAGCGCCACGCGGTGAACTGCCAGCGCCAGCACTGGTGCATTGCTGAGTTGCCAGCTGTCGGCACTCGGAACCGGTTCGAACCACTGTGGCATCGTAAAGCGCGTCGCTGGATCGTTCCCCCACCATCCGGCAAGTCGAAACGTCGCTGGGTTCTGAGCGTGCCGACGATGCACAAACGCACCACCGACACCGCCAGGTCCGGAGTTGAGGTACTTGTACGAGCACCAGACGGCATAATCAACCTCCCAGTCGTGCAGCTGGAGCGGAACGTTTCCAATCGCATGCGCAAGGTCCCAGCCTGCAAAGGCACCGACACGGTGAGCAGCCGCTGTGATTGTTGGGATATCGAAGAACTGACCGGTCAGGTAGTGCACCGCGCTCATGTGCACCAGGGCTAACTCTTCCCCCAACGCTTCGATGGTTTCGATGATCGCCGCTGTAGTAATAGGCTCCAGCGGCGAGTGGTCAAGCTCGACGATGCACTCGCTCCGCTCCAGGCCATGCCAACGAACGTGGCTTTCCGCTGCATACCGATCACTCGGGAATTCCCCCGGCAAGAGCAAAATCTTGCGCCGCCGCCCCGATGGGCGGTAGAAACTTGCCAGCATCAAGTGAAGGTTCACCGTTAGGCTGTTCATCGCTACCACTTCATCGGCTCCTGCACCGACGAGTTCCGCCAGCAGGGGTGCCAAGTCCTCGTGGTAGCGGTACCACGGCCGGTGCGCATGCATGTGTCCTTCGACGGCGAGGTCGCCCCATTCGGTGAGGACTTCCTCCAGTGCTGCACGTGCCCTGCGTGGCATCAGACCGAGCGAATTGCCGGCAAAGTAGGCACAGGGCGTTCCATCACGCATCGGACGTACAAATTCCTCGCGGAAGGAAGCAAGCGCATCGGCTGCATCTGCATGCCGCGCACGCTCTGCATAGCTACTTTCCGGTCCAACGATTGCCATGGATTGATCACGGGGTACAACGGCTGTGCAATGTTACGAAACGACAGGCGATGTGGCCGCAGTGCGAGGGGTCCATTGTGGAGACAGATTTTCCGTAGTTCTACGGTCTGACGCTGGAGAATACGTTCCGTAATTTTCGTGTGCCCTTGAATGTCCACCATTCGGAGAATTCGTGTGAGCCGTTCCGTTTTGGGTGCTGTTGCTGCCAGTTTTCTTCTGCTGGCAGCGTGTGCTGGTCTGATGCGGCTGACCCCTGGCCATGCGCAAGCGCGGCAGTTGATGCAGCGCGGCCAATGGGATTCTGCACGCGTGCTACTCGAGCGTGAAGTTGCACGGAATCCGCAGAATTACGAGGCTTGGTACGATCTCGGCTCGGTGCGGAAAGAGCTTGGCGATATCGAAGGGATGATGCAAGCCTATCAGACAGCAGCGCCAGGGCTGAGCGAGGACCGTCGCCGTGCGCTCCCGCAGATTTACTACGTTGCGTGGGCGGAGCTGTACAACACGACGGTCGAACTCTATAACCGAATCGCCGAGAGCCGAGATACCGCTGAGCTGGCGCATGCGTTTGAGACTGTCGGCAAAGCGATTCGCGTGCGTCCGGATGCTCCGGAGAATTATGACCTCGAAGGGCGGCTCTTCGAGTTGCGCGGCGACACAACACAGGCGCTCGAATCGTACAAGCGGTACATCACCTTGCTCGATCCATCAGTGCAGCTGGCTCGCCGTACGGGGTTGGCACTTGGCATCTCGCGGGATAAAGTGATTGACATCTTCGGCCCACCACAAGCCAGTCGGCCCAGCCGCACCACGACTGGCGATTCGATGATTGTGGACCGCTTTGTGCGTGGAGTCGACACCGTCTATGTGTCCAGCCATGCAAAAGCGCAGCAGGGCTACCGTGTCGAAGGGTGGCGCGTCAATCCTCCTTCGACATGGGCAGCCGATGAGCGCTTCCGTTACGTGCCAATCTCGCTCGGACCGTACATCGAAACGGCAACGATCTACTACAATCGCCGAGACTACGATAAGGCACTCCAAGCCCTCGAGCCGCTGGCAACGCTCACCCCGACTGATGAAACAGTGCAGAACTTCCGCATTCAGATCTACCGCGATCAAGGACGGCTCCAGGATGCACTCCGCGAGCTTTCTGAACGTGCCGAGCGCGATCCCACAAACAAACAGACGCTCGCAAGCCTCGGGCTGGTCTATCTCCAACTGGAACGGTACGACGATGCAATCGCGGAGTACGAAAAAGTGCTCCAACTCGACCCAACGTACGACGTTGCTCTCTTCAATGCGGCAGCCGCGCTCAAGAATCGTGCTGCCCAACTCCAGAAGGAAGAACGCGAGCGAAAGGAACGCGACCCGAAGTACAAGGAAAACGAGCAGCGATACTTCCCGCTTCTGGCAAAAGCGGCGGAGTATTTCGATCGCTACCGCCAGCTCCCGGAGCATCGCAATGACCTAACCGCACTCGAGCACATCGTCAACATCTACGAAACGACGCGCAATAAAGACCGGCTCCGCCAGATCATCGCTGAGCTCGAAGCGATGGAGCCGCAGTATAGCACCAATGCTCGCTACTGGGAACTGCTTGGCGGCTACTACGCCCGCAATAACCAAGTGGACAAAGCCGAACGCGCCTACAAGCGGGCAGACCAAGTGCGCCGCCGCAATTGACAATGGAATTGCTCGGCGCACGTTTATCCGCTCCCGAATAATCACTTTCCGGACAGCGAACATATGCCACAGCATCAGGATCAGCCCATGCCGCAGCAAATCAACATCGAGCTGGGCGAAAAAGAAGCCGAGGGAATCTACTCGAACTTAGCAATCATCTCGCATTCACCGGCGGAGTTCGTCATTGACTTTACGCGGCTGTTGCCGGGAGTGCCGAAAGCGCGTGTCCACGCACGAATCATCATGACGCCCCAGCATGCGAAGTTGCTGTTGGCAGCGCTGAGCGAGAACATTTCTCGCTACGAGCAACAGTACGGCGAGATCATCGTCGCCGATCCCGGCATGATGTCCCCTCCTGAAGGGCACAAGTATCACTAAGTCCCCACAAGGAGAGTTGCCAGACTGCCTGCGGCACGCTCGGTTGCATCGGGCACTCCAAGGGAATGCGCAGCACGTGCCATGGATTGGCGTCGGCAGCCATCGCTGAGCAACGGCTCGAGTGCTGGCCACAGCGCTGCACTGAGCGAGGCATCCTCGATGACCACTGCTCCTCCAGCCTGCGCGAGGACCTGTGCGTTGTGGTGTTGCTCGCGATTGGCTGCATGCGGATAAGGCACTAAAATCGCCGCTTTCCCAAGTGCCGCAAGCTCTGCAACAGTGCTTCCCCCAGCGCGACTGAGAACCAGTTCCGCTGCTGCGTACGCCGACGCCATGTCCTCGATGAATGGACGCGTCACTATCCCAGAGCTAAGCGGAGGAGAGTAGTTTGCACCTGTTTGCCAAAGAATCTGCCACCCTGCCGCAAGGATACGATCGCGGATGGCTTCGACAGCGCTGTTGATTGACTGCGCTCCGAGTGATCCACCGAGTACAAGGAGCACTGGGCGCTCAGGATCAAGTCCAAAGCTCCCTCGTGCGATACGGGGATCAATGCGTGTGCGTAGCTCAGGACGAATCGGTGTACCGACAACCAACACCCGTTCCCGCACAGAGGAAGGAAAAGCATCCCGACACGCAGGAACGCTCACGAAGATGCGTTCAGCCCACTGGGCAACCATTCGATTGACCTTGCCTGGTATGGCATTGATCTCGACGAGCACAATGGGTACGTTCGCCCACCGCGCAGCGATTGCAACAGGGAGACTTATGTAGGTACCAGCCAGCAGTGCCACATGTGGCTGTACCGTGGAGAGGATGTGTGCAACGCGTGCTATCGAGATTGGCAGCCGCCATGCGAGCGAGTACGTCCGAGCCGAGCGCAATCCGTAGTACCCACGCATTGGGATTGGAACGAAGCGGTACCCACGCGCGGGAATGACACGTCCTTCGATGCGCGACCGATTGCCAACAAAGACCGGCTCGAGCACAGCATGCGGCGGGAGTATGCGGCTCAACTGTTCAACGATTGCTAAAACTGGGAAGAGATCGCCGCCAGTCCCGCCTGCGGCGACGATGAGAGGAAGTCGGGCTTGGTTCTGCATTTTTGCTGCTGCGGCAGTGTTCGGTTGCACAAGAGCGCGGCATGCGCGTGCACAAAAGTATCGCGTCGGCGCTCCCCATCAGCCGAGAGCATGTTTCACCAACAACCGGAGCTTCCATGGATGCTCGTCTCCTTGCTACCGTCAGTATTGCGTTTGCTACAACGCTTGGACTCTACGGGCAATCAGCAGCGATACGGGCGAAGATTCTCGCTGTCGCAGAAGGGCATGCCGACGATGTTCGCCGGGAGATACCTGCACTTATCAAGGAACACCCAAACGATCCGGGCGTTCTTTTTTTGAGTGCGATTGTCGAGCCGGACGGTGCGCGTGCAGTCGAAGTGTACAAGCGTATCGTGAAGGAGTTTCCCTCCTCCGAATGGGCCGATGATGCGCAATGGCGCATCGTGCAGTACTACGCACTGCTCCGCGATACAGCAAATGCACGTGCTGCGTTAGCAGATTTTCAGCAGCGCTTCCCGCTATCGGAGTTTTTTGTCCATGCCCAAGACATTGTGCGTACGACCGTAGGGCTTGCTCCAACGGTGGTCGAGCAGCAGCGATCCTCCGAACGTGGCAGCACCAGCGACACAGCGACGCAGGAACGATACACGCTCCAGATCGGCGCCTATTCGACGAAAGAAACAGCAGAGAACGAGGCGCAGCGTTTTCGTGCGCAGCGGCTCCGTGTGGAGGTTGTCGAGAAAGCGCCATCGCTCTATGCTGTCACCATAGGAGACTACACCAGCCGCGCAGCAGCGGAGAAAGCGCGTCCCCTTGTCGAGCAGCAGTGCAACTGCACACCGTTCATTATCCCCAAGCCACATGCAGTCAAGCGCTCACCGAAGCACGGGACGAAATGACCTCTGTCGTACTGCTGGTGTTCTCTTTCTGGCTTCTGGTGCTTCCTGCGCGTGCAGAGATTGATACCACTCGTGGATTGGTTGGCAGCACGCTCTGCTTCCGCCGAACGCTGACACTGGCCGATCGCTGTGTCTTTCGATGTGGGGTTTGGTTGAGCAATCCGACCGTGTGGTATCCCCAGAGTGCTCGTATTGGGCAATCGGCTGCAACCTTGCGTAGAGAAAGCGACACGCTCTGGTTGCTGGAAGCACCGCAGGCAACTGCTGGCACCGTTGAGCTTGAACTCTGCGGCATTGTACTGGCAGGTTCAGATTCGGTCTGCATCGTCAGGCTCGATGAAGATTCGCTGTGCCCGAGCGTTCCTAGGTCGCTAGAGCAGGTGCTCATCGTTGCATCGGTCGGACCGCCACTGCCGTACCTCCGTTTTGCTCGGTTGGAAGGGCCGTTCCCGATGCCGATTGTTCGCGAAGAACCGTTTGCTGTTACAATCGCGCTGGACGCTTCGTCACGTGCGATACTGCAGCTCTACGACGTACTCGGCCGCCTTGTGGCACAGTGGACCTTCGAGCTTGAGCGGGGTATTCATCGCTTGACACTGACGCTGCCATCGGGGACGTCCCCAGGGCTATACATCCTGCGCCTTGAAAGCAGCAAGGGGTCTGCTGCAGTGCCTGTGATTGTCGAGTAGTAGAGGTTATAACTTCTTGAGTAGCTTTAGTGCGCAACTCAAGTCTCCTCCATATTCTGCTATCCATGCTGGTGGATTCTTAGGGTCAATCTGGATCCAGCGGGTGTCGTTCCCTTGTTGTCCTCCGTGTTGCTTGGCTGCATTACTCCATGCAACACTCTTTGGGATTACCCAGCAGTGTGCAGTGTCTGGTGATACACCCAGTGCGACTATGTACTGGTAGCTCTGATCGCGAATTTGTTGAAATGTGTAAATCCCATTCCTCCACAACGTTGAGAATTTCACCTCGACTCGGCAATTGTTGATGATAAGGTCGGCCTCACTATCAGGTGCTTTGTCTATAGCAATGCCGTAGTACTTGCAGAAGCGCAGGACGAGTTCTTCACCGATCTTACCAACGGTTCGGGAGGGTATTCCCACAACAAGCCACCGGAATGGACTGTGTTGCCATTGCTGGGTATCTGCGGCATACATTCCCTCAAGCTCACGAGAAATTTGAGCTAGAACATCGTAGGGTGTAACATTACTTGATCGGCTGGGCATAAGAGGGTTCGAATAACACTTGTTGGGATGAAGATCCCCGGTGCGGCTCCGGGTCAAAGTTCACCCAGGATATTTCTGGAATCCCAGCAAATCGGCGAGCCATAACGATAAGCGCATCCTGATTGTTGTCAACGAGAATGAAGTTTCGCCCAAGCTCGGCAGCGGCGATTCCAGTCGTTCCACTCCCTGCAAAGAAGTCTAAAACTGTATCGCCCGGTTTTGACGAGGCGGCGATAATGCGGCGGAGAATTCCAAGTGGTTTCTGTGTTGGATACCCAGTTTTCTCCTTGCTATTTGTCGGAACAATCGTATGCCACCATACATCGGTTGGAAGTTTCCCGCGTGCAGCTTTCTCCGCTCCCACAAGCCCAGGAGCCATGTAAGGAATCCGCTCGATAGCTTCATCGTTGAAATAGTAGCGTTCGGGATCTTTAGCATAGAAGAAAATGGTGTCATGTTTGGCTGGCCAACGCCGTTTGGAGCGCCCGCCAAAGTCGTACGCCCAAATAATCTCATTGATGAATGCATCAACCCCGAAAATGCTGTCGAGAAGAATCTTACAGTAGTGTGCCCAGCGGTAATCAATGTGGAAATAGAGGGAGCCATGCGGTGCGAGGACCCGGTACGCTTCCTCAAGACGAGGACGAAGAAACTCAAGGTAATCATCGAACGCATCTTGGAACGCTCTTGTTCCCAGAACTGTCGCTCGATACCTGCGATCCCCAAAACCAACACGCTCACCATCATGGGCCGCATGAACTTTTATTGTCGTCCGCTTCTGCAGCTTTCCAGTATTGAATGGAGGGTCAATGTAAATAAGATCGATGCTCCCAGTCTCTATCGAGCGGAGAGCATCAAGGTTGTCTGAGTAAATGATGGTACCGCCCATTGCGCCGCGCGTTACTCTGCTGGAACGAGCAGTCCGCTCGGTGTCCGCTCGACCTCGATCGCTTCGACTGGGGTAGCCTCGGAATCAATCAAGATCGGGCGGGTCCGCTTGATTTTTTCCTGGATCGTCATCAGTGCCTTGATGAGCGCTTCCGGACGCGGCGGGCAGCCGGAAACGTAGACATCCACTGGCAGAAAGAGGTCAATGCCCTGCACGACCGAATAGCTGCGGAACATCCCGCCGCTGGAGGCACACACGCCCATCGAAATCACCCATTTGGGATCAGGCATTTGGTCGTAAATCTTGCGGACAACCCATGCCATCTTGTACGTAACCGTACCGGCGACGATGAGCAGGTCCGATTGGCGAGGTGTGAATCCCATCTTTTCCGAGCCGAAGCGCGCCACATCGAAGCGCGAGGCAGCAAACGCCATCATCTCAATGCCGCAGCACGAAATACCGAGCGGCATCGGCCAGAGCGAATTCGCCTGTGCCCAGTTGATGGCTGCTTCAACGGTGGTTGTCAAGAACCCACCATTCGCGATTGGATTGATCACTCCCATGAGAGCGCACCTTTCTTGATGATGTACACATATCCTGCGAGCAAGAGCACCATGAACAGCACCATCGCGATGAACCCGACTGCACCGAGCTGCCGCACCTGCACTGCCCACGGGTACATGAAGATGATCTCGATGTCAAACAAAATGAAGAGCATCGCGACCATGTAGAACTTCACCGAAAAGCGCTCCCGCGCAGAGCGGAGCGGCTCCATGCCGGATTCATACGTGGAGTTCTTCTCTTTGTTCGCCCGACGTGGCCCGATGTACTCGGCGACGAGAATATTGACGATGCCGAAAAACACACCGAGCGCGATCATCACAAAAACTGGGACGTAGAGCTCAAGCATGTGTTGCTCCGAGAACGCTACAACTACCAACGCAAAAGTACACACTGGCGTTCCCGACCCTCCGCAGCCGACGCTATCTTTGCGACGCAGATGCTCTGCATGCCGCGCGGTACGTTGGCATTCGGGTGAAAAATAGCCACAGCAGAAGACGAACGATGCGCAGTTCTCAGTTAGCACGCAGTTTCGCTCGCTCGATTTTTTCGGAGATGTCGGCACTTGCCCATGCCTGCGGTGCAATTAACCTTGGGCAGGGATTCCCGGACTTCGACCCTCCACCGCAGCTCCGCGATGCAGCATGCAATGCGATTCAACATGGGCATAACCAGTATGCTGTCTCCCACGGTGAGCGCGTCCTCCGCCAAGCAATCGCTTCCCATGCAGCGCACTGGTACGGTCAGCAGCTCGACCCAGAAACGGACATCTGCGTTACATGCGGCGCAAGCGAAGCGCTCTGGTGTGCACTCCAAGCTGTCGTCGAACCAGGCGACGAAGTGATCGTTCTCGAGCCGAGCTTCGACGTCTATGTACCCGATGTGCTCATGGTACGAGCAATTCCAGTTCCCGTTGTGTTAGAACCGCCCACGTTTCGACTCGATCCAGAGCGATTGCGCAGCCGTCTTACAGAGCGCACGCGAGCGATCATCGTCAACACCCCGCAGAATCCAACTGGCCACGTGTTTTCGATTGAGGAGCTGCAAGCAATAGCGCAGGTCTGTATCGAGCACGACCTTGTTGCGATCGTGGACGAAGTGTACGAGCACATCACCTTCGAGCCGCATGAGCACATCCGACTTGCAACACTCGAAGGAATGAGCCAGCGAACAATTACGATCTCGAGCGCTGCCAAAACGTTCGCCGCAACGGGCTGGAAATGTGGGTGGGCGCTTGGCCCGGAGCCGCTCATCAGTGCAATCCGTCGTGTGCATCAGTTTACGACGTTTGCCAGCGCAACCCCATTTCAGTACGCTGTCGCCGAGGGATTGCAATTGCCTGATACGTACTTCCACA